>DASXKG010000292.1:0-3206 GCA_036496965.1 Variovorax sp. | reverse complement strand
CAGGCCGAGCCCGGTGCCGCCGGTGTCGCGGCTGCGTGAAGACTCCAGGCGCAAGAAGGGCTGCATCACCCTGTCCAGTTCCTGCGCGGGAATTCCCGGACCTCGATCGCGCACCGCGATGTGGACTTCGCTCGAGGTCGCAGTCACCTCGAGCTCTGCCGCACCGCCGAACTTCAACGCGTTGTCGAGCAGATTGGTCAACGTGCGCCGAAGTGCCTGCACCCGGGTGACGAGCGGCGCCGCGTACAGGCCGAGCAGTTCGGCCTGGTGCCCGGCATCGACCGCGTCGCAGACCAGGCCGTCCAGCAGCGCATTCAGGTCGATCGCGCGCGGCGGCTCCTGCGCGGCCTGGGCCGTGCGCGCATAGGCCAATCCTTCCTCGACCAGGGCCTGCATGCCATCCAGGTCGCCCAGCAGCCTGTCGCGCGGGTCGCCGTCTTTCAGCTGCTCGAGGCGAAGCCGCATGCGGGTGATGGGCGTCTGCAAGTCGTGCGAGATGGCGGCCAGCAACCGCTGGCGCTCCGCCAGGTGCGCGTCGATGCGCTGCTGCATCGCATTGAAGGCGCGTGCGGCCTGTGTCACCTCGCGCGGGCCTTGCTCGTCGAGTGCCGCCCCGCGCCGGCCTGGCGTGAGCGCATCGGCCGCCCGGGCCAGTCGGCCGAGGGGGCGCACCGCCAATCGCACACCCCACCAGGTGGCCGCCGCCAGCAGCGCCAGTTGCAGCAGCAGCAGCAGCACCGCCGTGGCGGAGATCATGGTGCCGGGCGGCAGCAGTTGCAGTGTCAGCAGCGTGCCGTCGGAAAGACGAAGCGGCAGGTACAGCGTGGCGGCAGTGTCGGGCGCGGCGCTGCGCAGCATGGCATCTACCTGCGCCGCGCCGACTTCGTCCGCGACGCTGCGCGCGAGCCGCTGGGCCAGCGCGTCGTTGGCCGGCAGCGCGTTGGGCGCGGGCCCCAGCGCGTAGCTGTAATTCCGGCGCGCCAGTCGCGGCAACCAGGCCGCGCGCTCCGCCGGCGGCACCCGCTCGAGAATGGCCACCGCGCTGGCCACGTCACGGCCCAGGTAGGCCTGCATCATGTCCTGCGAGAGTTCGCCGCGCTCGCGCAGCAGGGCCCAGAAGGTCAGCGCATGCGCCAGCGCGAGCCCGGCAAACACCACCAGCGCGACACGGCCGAACAGCGAGCGGGGCCAGGCGGTCATCGCCTGTCCGCCGCGTGCACTTCGGCGCAGAAGACATAGCCCTCGGCGCGCACCGTCTTGATGTAGCGCGGCTCGCGCGAATCGTCGCGAAGACGGCGCCGCAGCCGGCTCACCAGCAGGTCGATCGAGCGGTCGAAGGCGTCGGCATCGCGGCCCTGGGTCAGGTCCAGCAGCTGGTCGCGATGCAGCACGCACTGCGGGCGGTCGAGCAGCACGCGCAGCAAGCGGTACTCGGCGCCGGTCAACGGCACCAGCGTGCCCGCGGCGTCGACCAGATGGCGCGCCGTGGTGTCCAGGCGCCAGTCGCCGAAGCACAGTTCGCGCGCCTGCTGCACCGGCCGCAGGTTCGGCGGCAGCATGCGCGTGCGCCGCAGCACGGCCCGGATACGGGCCAGCAGCTCGCGCGTGGCGAACGGCTTGCTCAGGTAGTCGTCTGCGCCCATCTCCAGGCCGAGAATGCGGTCGGCTTCCTCGCCGCGCGCGCTCAGCATCAGGATCGGGATCGGCGATCCGCCGCGGGCGCGCAGGTCGCGGCACAGCGAGAGCCCGTCTTCGCCGGGCAGCATCAGGTCGAGCACGATCAGATCGATGGACCCTGCTTCGAGCGCGGCGCGCATCTGCGCGGCGTTGGCGGCCGTGCTCACCCGCAAGCCGCCTTGCTCCAGGTATCGGCGCAGCAGGCCGAGGATCTGGCGGTCATCGTCGACGACCAGCACATGGTCGGAGTTGTCCATGCAGCGACCTTAGCTGGAATCGGGGCATTGCACGACGCTTGCGGCGCGGCGCTTTGTATCGCACTTTGTCTTACCGGCCGCCGGACACGATGGGCGACGAACCGGCGCGTGCTTCGACATATCCGTGGCCAGCTGGAGCGATGCAATCGGGGCTTCATTGCATAGCCCTGGAGCCACCATGTCAATGTCCCTGCCCAGTCCCTCTTCTTCGCGCCGCGCCCTGGCTGCCATCTGCCTTCTCCTGGCCGCTTTCGGCGCGCAGAGCCAAAGCGCCCCGCCGTCGGATCCGCGCGGCCGATGGATCACCGCCAGCGGCAACCTGGAAGTCGAGATCGCGCCCTGCGGGGACGCGCTGTGCGGCACGGTCACGCGGGTCCTGGCCAACCGGTCGATGGAAGGCGGCGGCGCGCCGATGCAGCCGGTGGACACCCGGCCCGCGCTCGGCATGACCCTGCTGCGGGACTTCCGGCCCGCCGGCGTGGACCAGCCCCCCACGCAATGGGCCGGCGAGCTCTACAACCGGGAGAACGGCACGACCTACAGCTGCAACATGTCGATGGACAGCGCCGGCCAGGCGCCCGGCGAGCTGGTGCTTCATCCCTACGTGGGGCTGCCCCTGTTCGGCAAGACGCAGCGCTGGTTGCGGGCGGCGGCGAACTGAGGCGGATGCAGGCGACTGTGGAAGAATCGAGCGGCCCCTCCGGGAGGCGCTGCCAAGGAATTTCCATGTCCGATGACATCGCGCGCTTGTCACAAGTCAACCAGAAGATCCTCGCCCAGGGAGAGGCGCTGCCGGCGGTGAAGCTGAAGGACGGGACGACCGTCCAGACCGGCACCGTCGCGACCATGCTGCACAACGTCGCGCGCTACAACGAGGGCGCCCGGGGCGAAGTCGAGCGGGAGCTGGAGCTTTCCGTGCCGACGCTCATCAAGGTGGGTCTCTTCGAGCTGTTTTCCCCCGATGAATGGATCGCGGGAGACAATCCCGGTCGCCGCTTCGTGGGCCTGGCTGCGCGCGCGGCCTTGCAGCGCGGCACGCCTTGATTTCAGGCCGGCACCAGGTCTGCGCCTTCCTCATGCGGCACGGACGCGCTTGCGCATCGGCTTGGCGGCGGCATTCAACGCAGCCGGTCCTGCCATGACGGCACTGAGGATCATGCCGATCGAGAAATCGATCATCTGCGCGAGCTCGATGTCGCGATCCAGGCGCGGCGCGCGGTCGGCCAGGATCAAGGTGGCGAGGCCATGTTCCAGCGCCCAGGCGCCATGGGC
>DASXKG010000291.1:0-3598 GCA_036496965.1 Variovorax sp. | reverse complement strand
CCGACCTACGACATCTTCCTGCGCAGCCGCGGCGTAGTGATTGACCGTGGCCACCAGGTTGCGCTTCAGGCCGCGGCTGCGCAGGAAGATGTCGTAGGTCGGCGCGGTCTTGCCCGCCAGGCTGACGTCAACGTGGCGCGCAGCCAGGAATTTCTTCAGGGGAAGCCGCTCCAGGCGAGCCAGCGGATGAGCACTTCGCATGACGCAGACGAAGCCTGGTGACCACAGCGCCCGCGACTTGAGGAAGGCCGGCCGCTGCACCTCGTCGTTGTAGACGCTGATCGCGAAATCGGCCCTGTTGTCGGCCAATACCGGGCCGAAGTCCACCAGGGTGTTGGGAATGGCGTGGATCTGCATCGACGGCGCGGCCTTGCTCAACCTGGCGGCGAGCCGGGGCACCACGATGGCGGCGACATAGTCGGACATCGCGATGCTCAGGCTGGCGCTGCTGTGCAGCGCGTCGAAGTGCTCGAGATCGAGCGTCTCCCGGATCGCATGCAGCGAATCGGCCAGCGGCGGCCACAGGTCGATCGCCCGCCGGGTCGGCGCGATGCCCGCGCCGCTGCGCACGAACAGCGGATCCTCGAAGGTATCGCGCAGGCGGCGCAGCGCATTGCTGACCGTCGGCTGGGTCAGCGACAGCTTCCGGGCCGCACGGGTGACAGTGCCTTCCGTCATCAGCGCTTCGAACACCTTGAGCAGGTTGAGGTCGGCGTTGCGGTAGTTCATGGCGCGAGTTCATTCACTTGGTCAATAGACCACATCATCACTATAAATTATTCGCTATACCACGCCGGTCCTACGATCGCGCCGTTGCCACCGCGTAAGCGTAAGGAGACCCCATGACCATGCTCTCGGCGCGCATCGAGCGCCTGCCGTTTTCCGGCTTTCATCGCCGCTTGCTCGTCGTCGGTGGCCTGGGCTACAGCTTCGATGCGATGGATGCGGCGGTGATCGCCTTCGTGCTGCCGGTGCTGCGCACGGCCTGGGACCTGAGCAGCGTGCAGATCGGCGTGCTGGCGAGCGCGAATTTCATCGGCTTCTTCTTCGGCGCGCTGCTGTCCGGCTCGCTCGGCGACCTGATCGGACGGCGCAAGGTGATGATGTCCGCGCTGGCGATCTATTGCGTGGCCTCGCTGCTCAGCGGCCTGGTTCACGACTGGACCAGCTTTCTCGGGCTGCGCATCGTCGCCGGCCTCGGCACCGGCGCCGAAAGCGTGATCATCGCGCCCTACCTGTCGGAGTTCGTGGCGCGGCGCTATCGGGGCGCGTTCACGGGCGCGCTGGCGGGCTTCTTCTCCTTCGGTTTCGTCGCAGCGGCCGTGCTGGGCTACCTGATCGTGCCGGCGTTCGCCGAAGGCTGGCGCATCGTGATCTTCCTCACCGCGACGCCGGTGCTGATGCTGCTGTGGTGGCGCCGTGTGCTGCCCGAATCGCCGCGCTGGCTGGAAAGCCAGGGCCGCGTCGCCGAGGCGCAGGCGATCATGGACGAGGTGGAGGCCGATCTCACCCGGCGCGGCCATGCCCTGCCCGCCGTCGATCCGGCCGACGTCGCCGCGCCGCCGCCCAGCAGCCGCCGCGGCAGCCTGTGGAGCAACTACGCGACCCTGCTGTCGCGCAGGCTGCTGCGCGTCACCAGCATGACCTGGCTGATGTGGCTGTCGATCACCTTCAGCTACTACTCGTTTTTCACCTGGATCCCGAGCCTGCTGGTGCAAAACGGCATGACGATCACCCGCAGCTTCGGCTATTCGCTGGTGATGTACCTGGCGCAGGTGCCGGGCTATTTCTCCGCCGCCTGGCTGAATGACCGGATCGGGCGCCAGGCCACCATCGTCGGCTACATGCTGCTGGGCGGTTTCGCCGCGCTGGGGCTTGCATTCACCCACAGCGACGGCCAGATCATGCTGGCCGGGGTGCTGCTGTCCTTCTTCATGAACGGCACCTATGCCGGCGTCTACGCCTACACGCCGGAGGTGTTCCCGACCCAGGTTCGTGCCACCGGCGCCGGGCTGGCCTCCGCCATCGGGCGCATCGGCGGCATCGCGGCGCCGATTTTGGTCGGCTTTGTCTATCCGGCCGGGGGCTTCGCGGGCGTGTTCGGGATGACGACGGCCGTGCTGCTGCTGGGCTCGGCCGCGGTCATGATCATGGGCGTTCCCACGCGCGGCCGGTCGCTCGAGGACATTGCCGCGACCGAACTTTCCTGAGAGGGCGAACATGCTGTCGACCCACACCCAACTCCTGCTGGCGGACGTGGCCCGGGCGCATGCCGAAACGCGCCAGCCGCAGGCCACCTTCGAAGCCATCGACAAGGCCATGGCCACGGCCATCGGTCACCGGCTGTTCACGATCCTGGTCCATCACCCCGCGGCGCGGGAATCGGAGCGCATCTACACCAACATGCCCGAGGCCTACCCGGTGGGAGGACGCAAGCCGGTCACCGATTCGCCCTGGATGCAGCAGGTCATGGCGCGTGGCGAGCCTTACATCGGCCGCCATGCCGACGACATCCGCGACGTGTTCTTCGATCACGAGATCATCCTGTCGCTGGGCTGCCAGAGCGTGCTGAACATGCCGTTGCGCTGGTGCGGCCAGACGCTCGGCACGCTCAACCTGCTGCACCGGGAGAACTGGTATGTGCCTCAGCACATCGAACTCGCCAGCGTGTTCGCGCAACTCGCCCTGCCTGCCGTGATGGCGCTGGCAGACCCAAGCCAACAGGAGTCCTTTCCATGAACGAATCCGTGCTGTTCAAGAACGCCAACCTGCTCGACCCGCTGCGCGCGGAGCTGATCGAGGGCTGCGACATCCTGGTCGAGCAGGGTCTGGTGAAGGAGGTCTCGGAGCGGCCGATCCAGGCCGCCGGCGCGCGGGTCATCGACGTCCGCGGCAAGACCGTGATGCCGGGCCTGATCGACCTGCACGTGCATGCGGTGGCCGTGGAACTGAACCTCGCGCGCCAGATGAACATGCCCAACGTGCTGGTGACGCTGCGCAGCGTGCCGATGCTGCGCGGCATGCTGCGCCGCGGCTTCACCACGGTGCGCGATGCCGGGGGTGCGGGGTTCGCGCTCAAGCAGGCGGTGGAGGCCGGACTGGCGCAGGGGCCGCGGCTGTTCGTCTCCGGCCGTGCGCTGAGCCAGACCGGCGGCCACGGCGACATGCGCACGCGCAGCGACTACCTCTCGACCGAGTTCAACTGCCCGACTTGCGTGCGTGTCGGCGCGCTGGCGCGCGTGGTCGACGGCGTCGACGCGGTGCGCAAGGCGGCCCGCGAGGAACTTCAGATGGGCGCCGACCAGATCAAGATCATGGCCTCCGGCGGCGTCGCCTCGCCCACCGACCCGGTCGGAGCCTGGGGCTACGCCGAGGACGAGATCCGCGCCATCGTGCAGGAAGCACGGGCCCGCGGCACCTACGTGCTGGCCCATGCCTATACGGCCGAGGCCATCTCGCGCGCGGTGCGCTGCGGCGTGCGCACCATCGAGCACGGCAACCTGGTCGATGCCGAGACCGCGGCGCTGATGGCCGAGGCCGGCGCCTACGCGGTACCGACCCTGGTCACCTACGACGCGCTGACCAGCGAAGGCGAGAG
>DASXKG010000290.1:0-2927 GCA_036496965.1 Variovorax sp. | reverse complement strand
GATGGTCTCGGCTTCGAGCAGCAAATAGCCGATGGTCAGGATCAGGCCGTCGGGCCCGATGACCACGCCCGAGCCGGTGCGCTCGTCGCCCAGGCTCTCGGCCGAGGTGGCGCCTTCAGTCACCGTGACGTGCAGCGCGACGACGGCGTCGCCCGCACGCTCCAGGGCCTGCGCCTGGGCCGCGGCTTGCGCCGCGTCGGAAGCTTCGCCGGAATTGGTGGCCGCCTGCACCGCCGCCAGCCCGAGGATCAGGCCGCAGCAGGCCAGGACACGCCCGATGCGCCCGATGCGCCCGCCACGCACGAGCCAGCAAGGGCGCTGCGCGCAGCGAGGAAATGCGTGGATTTGCATGGCAACGCTCCCCGGAACGGTGGTCCCTCATGGTGCGCCGCGGGGCCGGCCCTCGCAAGTCCGTCACAGAACTGAAATAGCAACTGTCGTGCCAGATCGGATATAATTGCGGGTTCGTTTCGATTTAACGACGAAGCACTTCGTCTTTCGCCGGCTGGCCTGGAATCTCCGGCCCCTACATTTGAAGCCGGCTTTCACAGTGAGTTGGAGCGCCAGACCGGGCGCCCATGTTTGCCACCACTGCCTTCGTATTTTTGTTGAAGCGAACAGCGCGCTGTCCGCTCCGGTGAGCGTGCGCGCGTTCTATCAAATATTATTTTCAGCGCTTCGCGGTGTCGCGACGGCGCAAGGCTTCAGATGGACATCATTCAACACAGTATCGCGGTGGGCAAGTACCTGGTCTCGCCGCTCATCAAGGATCTGGGCAACGGCCACTTTGCGGCCTCGGTCTCGATCCGATCCGGCCGCGGCAGCGGCATGCACGACCGCGTGATGCGCTTCACGCCGAGCTTCGCCAGCCGCACCGCGGCCAGCCGCTACGCCGTCGACGAAGGCCTGGGCTGGATTCGCGAGCGCAGCAATGCGCAGCAACCAATGGCCTGCGCGGCCTGAACGCGGCCACCGTTTTTCCCATCCAAATCACGTCAAACCATTCAAAGGTAATTCATGCCCAAGGAAGAACTGATCGAAATGAACGGCGCAGTGACCGAAGTGCTGCCGGACTCGCGCTACCGCGTGACGCTCGACAACGGCCACCAGCTCATCGCCTACAGCGGCGGCAAGATGCGCAAGCACCACATCCGCATCCTGGCCGGCGACAAGGTCTCGCTGGAGCTGTCGCCCTACGACCTGACCAAGGGTCGCATCACGTTCCGCCACCTCGAGCGCCGCGGTCCGCCGCCGGTCAACAGCGGCAACAACAACACGCAGCGACGCTGAATCTTGCCGTGACCGGTCACGCCACCGATTTCGCCTCGCTGCCGCTTGCGCCGCAGACGCTGGCGAACCTGACCCAGCTGGGCTACGCGCAGATGACGCCGATCCAGGCGGCCAGCCTGCCGGTGGCGCTGCTCGGCCGGGACCTGATCGCCCAGGCCAAGACCGGCAGCGGCAAGACCGCGGCCTTCGCGCTGGCCCTGCTGGCCAACCTCAACGCGCGCCGCTTCGCGGTGCAGGCCTTGGTGCTGTGCCCGACGCGCGAGCTCGCCGACCAGGTGACGACGGAGATTCGCCGCCTCGCCCGGGCCGAGGAAAACATCAAGGTGGTCACCCTCTGCGGCGGCGTCGCCCTGCGCGGCCAGTTGGCCAGCCTGGAGCATGGCGCCCACATCGTGGTCGGGACGCCGGGCCGCATCATGGACCACCTGGAGCGCGGCAGCCTGGTGCTGGAAGCGCTCAACACCCTGGTGCTCGACGAAGCCGATCGCATGCTGGACATGGGCTTCTTCGACGACATCGCCAAGGTCGCGCGCCAGTGCCCGAAAGAGCGACAGACGCTGCTCTTCTCGGCCACCTATCCTGAAGGCATCGAGAAACTGGCCGTGCAGTTCATGAAGAGCCCGCAGCAGATCACGGTGCAGGCGCAGCACGACGAAGGCAAGATCCGCCAGCGCTGGTACGAGGTGAAGAACAGCGAGCGGCTGCACGCCGTGAGCCAGCTGCTGAACCACTTCCGCCCGATCAGCACGCTGGCCTTCTGCAACACCAAGCAGCAGTGCCGCGACCTGGTCCAGGTGCTGCAGGCCCAGGGTTTCAGCGCGCTGGCCCTGTTCGGCGAACTGGAGCAGCGCGAGCGCGACCAGGTGCTGGTGCAGTTCGCCAACCGCAGCTGCTCGGTGCTGGTCGCGACCGACGTGGCCGCCCGCGGGCTCGACATCGCCGAGCTCGAAGCCGTCATCAACGTCGATGTGACGCCCGATGCCGAGATCCACATCCACCGCATCGGCCGCACCGGCCGCGGCGATGCCGACGGGCTGGCGCTCAACCTCGCGAGCCTCGACGAGATGGGCAGCGTCGGCAAGATCGAGCAGCTGCAGGGCCGAGAGTCCGAATGGCATCCGCTGGCCGAGCTCCGCCCGGCCCAGGCCGCACCGCTTCAACCGCCGATGGCCACGCTGCAGATCGTGGGCGGCCGCAAGGAAAAGATCCGCGCCGGCGATGTCCTCGGCGCGCTGACCGGCGAGGCCGGCTATACCCGCGACCAGGTCGGCAAGATCAGCGTCAACGAGTTCTCCACCTATGTGGCGGTCGAGCGGCGCATCGCGCGCGAAGCTGCGCACAGGCTTTCCACCGGCCGCGTCAAGGGCAGGAGCGTCAAGGTGCGCCTGCTCGACGATGTGGCCTAATCACGTCCTTCGTTTTTTCCCACCACCTGAGCTTTCCATGCCCCAGAAAATCCGCACCGAGGCCGACCGCAAGGCCACCCCGAAACCCGTTCCGCTGGCCGGCTACGCCCTCCCCAAGACGGGCGGCGGCCAGAAGGTCAGCCTGGAGCGCGGCACCGCGACCCGCAGCAAGAAGAACCCGGGCAAGCGCGCCAAGAAGGGCGGCTGATCGCGCCGGCCTCGCCAGGCCAG
>DASXKG010000289.1:0-3813 GCA_036496965.1 Variovorax sp. | reverse complement strand
GACCCGGATCTCTCGGCTCGGCTTGCGCTTCTTGTCGTCGATGTCGGCCTGGGCCTTTTCGTCCAGCGGCCAGCCCAGGGCCAGCATCGCCACTTCCGGCATCAGCACGCACAGGTCGGCATGGGTGCGCACCGCGATGGCATGGCAGCTCTGGCAATGGCCGCAGGCGCCCTGCGCCGGGTCGGGCGTTTCGCAGAGCCAGGCCGCGGTCAGCGCCAGGCCCAGCTCGTACTGACCCAGGCCGGAAGGCCCCTGCAGCAGCCAGGCATGGCCACGCTGGCGCAGCAGCTCGGCGAGCGGCTGGCGCAGCCAGGGCGGCAGCGCAGCGCGGCTCATAGGAGTACCTTCGTGATTCGCACTGCGGTGCGAGCCCCCTTCGGAGCGGCCGGGCGGGGGCTCACGGATTCGCCCCGGGTCGTGCGCCGCCGATCAGGCCGCGGGCCGCCAGCACCGCCTCGATCTGCTGCCAGACCTGGTCGCGCGACTGGCTGGCGTCGATGCGGGCGAAGCGGGGCGCGTGCGCCGCGCGCGCAGCGTAGCCCTCGGCGACACGGCGAAAGAACTCGATCGGCTGCGACTCGAAGCGATCCGGCAGCCGGGCGCCGGCCAGCCGTTCGGCGGCCAGCACCGGCTGCAGCTCGAACCAGAGCGTGATGTCGGGCTGCAGCAGCGCCCCGACAGTGGCACCCGGCTGCGCCTGCACCCAGCCCTCGAGGGTCGACAGCACCGCCCGGTCGAAACCTCGCCCCGCGCCCTGGTAGGCGAAGGTGGCATCGCTGAAGCGGTCGCACAGCACCACCTCGCCGCGCGCCAGGGCAGGTTCGATCACCTGCACGATGTGGTCGCGGCGCGCCGCGAACACCAGCAGCGACTCGGTCAGCGCGTCCATGGCTTCGCCCAGAACCAGGCCGCGCAGCGTTTCCGCCAGCGGCGTGCCGCCCGGCTCGCGGGTGCGCGTGACAGTGCGCCCCTCGGCCCTGAACAGCGCTTCCAGTGCATCGATATGGCTCGATTTGCCGGCGCCGTCGATGCCTTCCAGTGTGAGGAACAGCCCCTTCATTGACCACTCTTTGGGTTCGGGTCGGTGTTGCGCTGGTAGCGATTCACCGCCCGGTTGTGCTCGTCGAGCGAATTGCTGAACTGGCTGGTGCCGTCGCCGCGCGACACGAAATAGAGCGATTTGCTCTGCGCCGGCTGCACCGCGGCCAGCAAGGCCGCCTTGCCCGGCATGGCGATGGGCGTGGGCGGCAGGCCGTTGTGCGTGTAGGTGTTCCAGGGCGTGTCGGTCTGGAGGTCCTTCTTGTGCAGGTTGCCGTCGAAGTGCGGCCCCAGCCCGTAGATGACCGTCGGATCGGTCTGCAGCGGCATGCCGATGCGCAAGCGGTTGACGAAAACCGCCGCCACTTCGGCGCGGTCTTGGGCCTTGCCTGTCTCTTTTTCGACAATGCTGGCCAGGATCAGCGCCTCATCGGGCGTCTTCAACGGCAGGTCGGAGGCGCGCGCCGCCCAGGCGGCATCCAGTTTCTTGTCCATGGCCCGCATGGCGCGCTGCAGCAGGGCGAGGTCGCTGGAACCCTTCGAATAGGTGTAGGTGTCGGGGAAAAAGCGGCCTTCCGGCGCCAGGCCCGGCTTGCCCAGGCTGGCCATGAGCTCCTCGTCGCTGCGGCCGGCGCTGTCGGGCCGGAGTTGTTCCGCCTTGGCGAGCGCGGCGCGCATCTGGCGGAAATTCCATCCCTCGACCAGCACCACGCTGCGTGTCGCTTCTTCGCCGCGCACCAGCATGTTCAGCAGCAGGCGGGGCGTGACGCCCTGCTCCAGCTCGTAACTGCCGGCGCGCATCTGGCGGGCCTGGCCGGACACGCGGAACCAAAGGTAGAGCAGCCAGGGCGGTGCATCGGCCACGCCGACGTCGGCCACCGCCTGCGCGATGCCGCGCGGGGTGGTGCCGGGTTCGACCGCCAGATCGACGTTCGCTGCGGGCAGCTTGAGCGGATGGTTCACCCACCACAGCCCCGCCGCACCGCCGGCCAGCAGGACGAGGGCAGCCAGCAGCAGGAAATTGAGAAGAAAGCGGCGCACGGATTCCGGGAGAGGAGGCGAACGAAGGAACGGTGGCAGGTAGCCCTGCCGGCGCAACGAAACGCAGTCGCCCATGATAATTCAGCGATGACCCCTGTCGTTCTCAATGGCGTGACCGCCCTCCCCCACCTCGGCGTGATCGCGGCGGTGGGCCCCGATGCCGCCGCATTTCTGCATGGACAATTGACCCAGGACTTCGTGCTGCTCGACGCCAGCGAGGCCCGGCTGGCGGCGCTGTGCACCGCCAAGGGGCGCATGAGCGCCAGCTTCATCGGCATCCGGCCGGAGCCCGAGCGCATCCTGCTGGTCATCGGCCGCGATATCCTGGCCGCGACACTGAAGCGCCTGTCGATGTACGTGCTGCGCGCCAAGGCCAAGCTCAGCGATGCCAGTGCCGAATACGCGCTCCATGGCCTGGCCGGGACCGCGCTGGCTGCGAATGGCCTCGACGCCGAAGCGGCGCCCGGGCGCTGCACCGCCGTGAGCCAGGCGCGTGCGATCATGCTCTACCCCTCCGACGGCGTACCGCGCGCGCTTTGGCTCGCGCCCGCCGGGGCGCCAGCGCCCGAAGGCCCGGCGCTGGACCCTTCGCTGTGGGCATGGAGCGAGGTGCGCAGCGGCATCGTGACCCTGACCCTGCCGGTGGTCGAGGCCTTCGTGCCGCAGATGCTCAACTACGAGTCGGTGGGCGGCGTGAACTTCAAGAAGGGCTGCTACCCGGGCCAGGAAATCGTGGCCCGCAGCCAGTTCCGCGGCACGCTGAAACGGCGCACCTACCTGGTCGAATCGGCAGGCGAACTCGCCGCCGGCGACGAAGTCTTTGCGGGCGGAAATGCCGAGCAGCCCGTCGGCACGGTGGCGCAGGCCGCCGTCTCACCCTGCGGCGGCTGGTCGGCGCTGGTCTCGATGCAGACTTCCGCGCTCGATGCCGGAGGGCTGCATGCGAAGGCGCCCGACGGTCCGGGGCTGAGGGTCGAGCCGCTGCCTTATCCGTTGCTGGAAGATATCTAGCCGCGCCCGCAGGGCTCAGGCCCGCTTGGCCAGTTCCGCGGCCAATTCCTTCGGCATGTCGACCATCACGTCATGGCTGCTCGGCATCTTGACCAAGCGCCAGCCGGGCTTGCTCTCGGCCTGGCTGGCGAAATGGCGGAACGGGCTCGGGTCCCAGCCGTCGGCCAGGATGTAGAGGCGGCTGGCGATCTTGTCGCCCGCGCCGGTCAGGAGCAGCGGCATCTCGAAGGTCGCCAGGGCCTGCGGCCGGCACAGGCGGTCGACCCGCTCGCGGTTGGCTGCGGCGATGTTGAACATCTCGGCAGGAATCGGCTGCATCAGGCCGCCGTGGTCCAGCAGCGCGGTGCCGCGGAAGGCGCCGATGAACTGCGCCGCGACTTCGGGCGCCAGCGCCTTGCCCAACAGGTCGATCAGCGAATCGCCATGTTCGGGCACGAAGGCGTCGAGGTAGACCAGCGAGCGGATCCGGTCGCCCATCCGGTCGGCCACGCCGGTGATCACCATGCCGCCATAGGAATGACCGACCAGGATCACGTCCTTGAGCTCCTCCCACTCGATGCAGCCGCAGACGTCGCGGATGTGGGTCTCGAGCGTGATGTTCTCCGCCGATTGATGAAAACGCTCGCCGACGCCGGTATGCGTGGGCGTGAAGACCTGGTGCCCGGCGGCGCGCAGCGCATCGGCGGTTTGCCGATAGCACCAGCCGCCATGCCAGGCGCCGTG
>DASXKG010000288.1:0-2241 GCA_036496965.1 Variovorax sp. | reverse complement strand
CTGGTCGGGCTGACGATGGCGACCTTTGCCTTCGCCTCGCCGGGCCAGCCGGCCGGTCTGCAGATCCTGCAGCTGATCGTCTTCGGTGCCGTCAATTCACTGCAGTTCACGGCGATGAACACGATCACGCTGAAGGACCTGGACGGCAGCATGGCCAGCAGTGGCAACACCCTCTTGTCGATGGTCCAGATGCTGGCCATGAGCATGGGCGTGGCGGCCGCGAGCGCGGTGCTGGCGGCCTACAACGATGTCTTCGGCAGCAGCGCGCCGCTGGAGATCCTGCATGCCTTCGAGGCCACCTTCGCCAGCATGGGGCTGATCACCCTGGCCTCGGCGCTGATCTTCTGGCAGTTGCCTGGCGAGGAGCGCGCGGTGCGGCCGGCGCAGCCGGAAGTGTCGGGCCAGGGTTGAGCGGGGGGCTCAGGCGGGGTAGATCGCGCCCAGCACCCGCGGGCCGCGTGCGCCCGTGACGCTCGCCAGGTTGCCGGGCTCGCCGCGCAGTCTGGCGCGCGCCAGCCAGGCAAAGGCAGCCGCCTCGACCTCCTGCGGGGGCAGGCCGCGCTCGCTGGAAGACACCACTTCGACCGCCGGCAGCAGCGCCCGCAGGCGGGCCAGCAGGTGCAGATTCAGCGCGCCGCCGCCGCAGACGATCAGCGTCTGGCATTCGGCCCCGTAGCGGCTCAGCTGGGTGGCGCAGCAGGTCGCGGTGAGTTCCGCCAGCGTCGCCTGCACGTCGACGGGCGCCGCCTTCGTGTTGCCGAGCTGCGCCGCCAGCCAGTTCGGATTGAAGAGATCGCGTCCGGTGCTCTTGGGCGGAGCCTTGGCGAAATAGGCCTCGGACATGAGCTGCGACAGCAGTTCGGGCAGCAGCTTGCCGCTGGCGGCCCACTGGCCCGCATGGTCGAAGGGCTGGCCGATGTGGGTCTGGCACCAGTGGTCGATGAGGGCATTGCCGGGTCCGCAGTCGAAGCCGAGCACGCTGCCGCTGCCCGCCGGCAGCAGGCTGAGGTTGGAAATGCCGCCGATGTTGAGCACCGCGACGGCCTCGCCGGCACGCGCGAACAGGGCCCGATGGAAGGCCGGCACCAGCGGCGCGCCCAGGCCACCCGCGGCCAGGTCGCGGCTGCGAAAGTCGGCCACCACCGCGATCCCGGTCAGCTCGGCCAGCAGCGAGGGGTTGTTGATCTGCAGGGTGTAGCCGACGTCGTCGAACTCGCCGGGGCAATGGCGCACGGTCTGGCCATGGGCGCCGATGGCGCTCACCGCCTCGGCAGCGACGCCGGCGTCGGCCAGCAGGCGCTGCGCGACCTGCGCGTAGACGCGCGCCAGGCCGTTGCCGGCCACGGCGGCGCGGTGCAGCTCGTTGCTGCCGCCGGCGCTGTTCAGCGCCATCAGCTCGGCGCGCAGACCCATCGGGAAGGGGGCCGCCGCATAGCCCTGGACGGCGACGCCGCCGCCCGCGAAATCCGCCAGGACGCCGTCGACACCGTCCAGCGAAGTGCCTGACATCAGGCCGATGAAGAATTCAGCCATGTTGCGCTTGGAAAGGTGGGGGCCGGCGAAGGCCAGTGTTTGCTTACTCGGCCGAAGCCTGTACGACCGAAAAAGCCGAGGCAAGTTCAGCCCGTTCCGAGCGCGCCAGCCGTTCGAAGGACGCCCGCGCGGCCGGGCTGATGGGCACGCTGTCGTCCTGCTGGGCGATGGTGGCCGGGTCGGTGTACTCGCCATTCACGCGGAACTCGAAATGCAGGTGCGGGCCGGTGGCCCAGCCGGTCATGCCGACCGCGCCGACGACCTGGCTCTGGCTGACGCTCTGTCCGACCTTGACATCGATCCGGCTCAGGTGGGCGTAGACCGTTTCCTGGTCGCTGCGGTGCTTCAGGATCACGATGTTGCCGTAGCCGTTCTGGGTGCCGGCGAATTCGACCGTGCCGTCGCCCACCGCGCGCACCGGCGTGCCCATCGGCGCCGCGAAGTCGATGCCATGGTGCTGCGTCCAGCGGTTCAGGATCGGATGAAAGCGCATGGCGAAGCCGCTGCTGACGCGCGAGAACTCGACCGGCGTGCTCAGGTAGGCATGGTGCAGGTTGTCCCCGTCCGGGCGGTAATAGCTGCCCTTCTGGCCGGGCTGCTTGAACCACAGCGCCTGGTAGAGCTTGCCGTTGCTTTCGAACTCGGCCGAGAGCACCCGGCCGTTGCGCAGCGTCTGGCCGTCGGCGTCCTGGGTTTCGTAGACCACCG
>DASXKG010000287.1:0-10671 GCA_036496965.1 Variovorax sp. | reverse complement strand
AGCGACGATCAGATCCTGAACATGAACTGGCTGGTCGAGGGCGTTCAGGGCAAGCCGTGACGGGCGTTCTGGAGAAGGCTCAGGCCGGCGCCGGGCCGCCCGCGCGGCGAAGTCCGCGCTGCGCGCAGACGGGCGGCCTGCTGACTCCCCCTTGGGGGGCAGCGACCCACACGGAGTGGGGGAGCGTGGGGGCCATATCAAGCCGAGCGCTTCTGGACCGACGCGAAGAAGCGCCGGATGGCCTTGTCGAGCTGGTGCGCCAGCAATTCGGTCCCGGGATCGGCGACCAGCTTTCCGCCCTGCTCGCACAGCGCCGCCACCTCGTTGTAGGCCGTGATGCGCGGCCACGCGGCTTCGACATCCTCGACGTGCGCGAGCTCGTCGCCATGCGCGAGCGCGCTGCGCACGGCCGACAGCTGCATCGCGAAATAGGCCCGGCGGCCGACATCCAGGCTCTCGCACGGCATGGTGTCCTGCCTGCCGTCGGAATGCACCAGAACCGCCATGGATCCGACGACGCTGACGCGAATCGGTGAGGGCGCCCGAGGTGGACCCGCCGACGCACCCGCGACGGCGAACAGGACGGTCAAGGCGGCGGACGAGGCGATGCGGTTCATGCGATGCGCTCCTGGCGGGAATGTAGCCGCCTGCGTGAGTTTTCTCCAGGGTCCGAACCCTGAGCGATCCGCGGGGGGCTTCAGCCGCCGGGCAACGGGTTGGAGAATTCGTCTGGCATCGGCGCAGCTTGCAATCGCTTAGGCTGGCACCAAGTCTCCGGCCTGTCCTTCAACAAAGTTCAACCCCAGGAGCCCTCTTTCATGGAAACACCCGAAGCCGACAAGCAGCCTTCCGTCGCCACCGAGCCGCGCAATGCCTATCTGGAAGAAAAGGCCTTCAAATCGCGCACCCTGTTCATCTTCGGCACCATCACCGACGCGCTGGCCGCCGACGTCGCGCGCCGCCTGATCGCGCTCGATGCCGACAGCCCCGAGCCGATCGACATCCTGGTCAGCTCGCCGGGCGGCCACCTGGAGTCGGGCGATGCGATCCACGACATCGTGCGCTTCATCGCCGCGCCGGTGAACATGATCGGCACCGGCTGGGTAGGCAGCGCCGCCACGCACCTTTTCCTGGCCGCGCCGCGGGAGCGGCGTTTCTGCCTGCCCAACACGCGCTTCCTGATCCACCAGCCGAGCGGCGGCGCCGGCGGGCAGGCGACCGACATCGCCATCCAGGCCCAGGAGATCGTCAAGGCGCGCGAACGCATCGCCCAGGAGATTGCACGCGAGACCGGCCGGTCGCTGGACGAGGTGCGAGCCGACATCGATCGCGACCATTGGATGGCGGCGCAGGACGCGCTCGACTACGGGCTGGTGTCGCGCATCATCGAGCGCAAGACCGAACTGCGCGCTTAGGGCGAACCGGCCCTCAGCCCGGCGGCAGCACCGGGGTCACTGAAAAGCCCCGGGCCGCCAGCAGCGCGGGCAAGCCGTGTGGGCCCACCAGGTGCAGCGAGCCCACGGCGACGAACACCGCCCGGCCGCCGGCATGCAGCCGTGCGATCTTGTCGGCCATCTTCGGATTGCGGTCGTCGATCAGGCGCTTCATCTGCCGACGCTTCCGCGCCGTGTCCAGGCATTCGCACCATTCGGGATAGCGCGACAGGGTCTGCAGGTCGCTGCGCGCCCAGGCCTCGGCCAGTTCGACCAGTTGCCTGCGGGCCTGGCCGGATTCGAGCTGGTCCAGCATCTCGTCGACCTGCGCACGCTCCTCGTTCCTGAAGGTGCTGCCCAGCAGCTCGACTTGCTGGTCGGCGGATTCGAGCGAAGCCACTGGCTTGTGGCCGGCGTGCGCGATGCTGGACAGCATCATGTCGATGCCGAATTCGGGATAGAGACCGTCGGACCGTGCCGCCAGCACGCCCAGGCCCATGACCTGCAGCACCGGCGGCATGCCGGACAGCCGGGCCGCGATATCGTCGGACAGGCAGGCTGCGTCGCGCTGGCGGGCCAGGCGGGCGGTGCGCGCGCCGCCCAGCGGCCTGTCGCTCGCCGCGGCACCGGCCTGCGCGGCGACGGCCTTGGCCGTGGCCGCCGAGTCCAGCGGATCGAATTCCAGCGCCAGCAGATCGCTCTGGCCGAGCGCGGCGCGCACGGTCGGGCCGGGCAGCGCCCAGTCCGCGCGGGCCACATGGATGGTGCCGTAGAGCCAGGAGGCGTGGCCGTTCTTCTCGATGCGCCAAAGCAGGCCGTGGTCGGTGGCGCGGCGCGCGGCGGCATCCCAGCCGTCCTGGGGCGCAGCGGCCGTCACGGGCGGCGGGCAGGCGGCCGGCGGGACCGGCGCAGCCGCCGTGCCGCCCGCCCAGGCCGGGGCCGGCGCCATCGAGGCGAGGCAGGCCGCGGCGAAGGCGGCAAGGCCCGCACGGGCGCGGGTCAGGGCGAGGGATCGCATGGCCGTCGCGCCGGGCGTCAATCCACGAAGCCGCGCGGCCGGTGGAAGTACGCCGCCTCGGGGTCGAGATTCTTCACCCGCAACGCCGGCTGGCCGGCGTAGACCGCGCATTCCTCGACATGGACCTTGTTGAGCAGCGAACCGGCGCCGAGCACCGAGCGGTCCGGCAGCGCCGCGCCGCCCAGCACCGTGACGCGGGTGCCGACCAGGCAATAGGCACCGATGCGGATCGGCTTGCAGTCCTGGCGGCTTTCCAGCACGTTGATGCCGTGCGTGATGATCTGAGAGTGGTAGCCCGCGATGGTGCTGAAGGGCCCGATCTCGACCCGGTCGGTGCAGTCGACGATGTGCGACTTGGTGATCGCCGCGTGCGCGCCGAGCAGGAACGCGGGGTCGCGCTCGGTGCGGTGCGAGAAATGCCCCCCGCCGAGCGCACGACCGGTGATCCAGTTGGAGCGGCCGATGATCGAATGGGCGCCGCACTCCATGCGTCCCACGTGGATGGCGACGTTCAGGTGGCCGATCTCCGCGCCTTCGTGCATGACCAGGTGGCCCGGAAAGATGTAGGACAGGCCGATGCGTGCGCCGTCTGCGATCCGGTAGCCCCAGAAGCGGCGCAGGACCCAGCGCTTGAGCGGCCACGGCAGCAGCACCACGGCCAGCGACAGCAGCCGCTTCATGGGGTGGCCTTGCGCTGCGCGATCGCGCGGCGGTAGGCGGCGACGTAGTTGGCTGCCATCTGGCCGGCGCTGTAGCGCGCGGCGTTCTCGATGCCCAGGCGCCGCATCTCGCCCAGCTTCGACGCCGCGCCTTCGATCGAGGCTGCGATCGCATCGGGGTCGTTGGGGTCGATGAAGACGGCGGCCTCGCTGCCGATCTCGTTCATCGGCGGCAGGTCGGAGGCGAAGACCGGGCAACCGCAGGCCTGGGCCTCGATCACCGGCCAGCCGAAGCCTTCCTGCAGCGACGGGAAGACCAGGGCCGTCGCGCCGGCATAGAGCGCACGCAGTTCCTCGTGCGACACGCCCTGCAGCACGATGACGCGATCGGCCAGGCCGCGCGCCTGCAGCAACTGCTGCTGCTCCGCGACGAGTTTCGGGCCGACGAACACCAGCCGCTCGACCATCGCCTGTGTCCCCGCCGCCGCGGCACGCTCCTGCAGCGCCACGAAAGTCCTGATCACCGCCATGCGGTTCTTGCGTGCCAGATCGAGTCCGACGTGCAGCAGGTAGGGTTGCGCCGGCGCGAGTCCGAAGCGGGCGATCAGTCGCCCGGCCATATCGGCTGCCACCGGCGAGAAATCGTCGTTGAGCCCGTTGGTCACGGTCATGACCTTTTGCTCCTCCGCCAGGCCGAGCGCCAGCAGCTCGCGCCGGGTCATGTCGGAGACGCAGGCGATCAGGTCCGTCAGCGCCAATCCCCTGGAGATCAGGCGCTGGAACTGGCGCCCAGTCCAGCTGACGTTCCAGCCGTCGACCATGCCCTTGGCCGCCTGCACCGCGATGACATCATGGCAAGTGACCAGGTTCGGCTTGCTGCGGATCCAGCGCACGTACATCGCGTTCGAATGGTCCGCCACGTGCACCACGTCGGCCCAGCGCACCTGGCGCGCCAGTGCGGGAATGAAGACGATGAACTTGTCCACGTAGCCCAGCCACTTGCTCCAGCGGCGGGCGTGCGGAATCGCCAGCACGCGGCTGGCCGGCGCCAGCACGCGGACATCGCAGCCGGTCTTCGGCAATTCGCGCTCCAGCACGCGCTTGAAGGCCAGCATGCTCTTCTGGCCGTCGGGTGCGTAGTTGGCGATCAGCAGCACTTTCATCGGCAGCGAGCGCTCCCGACGGAATCACATGAATTCATTCCTGGTTCCCAGCTAGAAGGTGGCCGGATTATGTTCGAGAGGCCGGTCCGGCCCCCGCTACCATCGCGTTCGGCTCCAGGTCGCCACCCGGCCATATAGGGTCCATATGCGTTAGCACATTGCGTTGCGGCCTCGCTGGCTTACCCTTCCCGTTCCTATGCAAGCGTTCCGCGCCTCCCTGTTGCGATTCGACACCGACGGACATCCGAAGTTCGATTCTGACGGCCTGCTCGTGGTCGGCCCTGACGGCGCCGGCCGCCAGCGCGTGCAGGACGCGGGCGCCTTTGCCGACGTGGCGGCGCGCCATCCGGGCGTCGCCGTCACGCACTGGCCGGGCCGCATCATCGCGCCGGGCTTCGTCGACATGCACGTGCACTTTCCGCAGATCGACATCATCGGCGCGCCCTCGGAAGGTCTGCTGCCCTGGCTCGAGAACTACACCTTTCCGGCCGAGAGCCGCTTTGCCGATCCCGCGCATTCGGCCGAAGTGGCGGAGCTGTTCCTCGACGAACTGATGCGCAACGGCGTCACCACCTCGCTCACCTTCGCGACCTCGCATCCGCAGTCGGTGCAGGCCTTCTTCGAGGCGGCCCGGCGGCGGCAGCTGCGCATGATCACGGGCAAGGTGCTGCAGGATCGACATTCGCCCGACGGGGTACGCGATCAGACTGAACAGAGTCTGATCGACACCGAATCGCTCATCCGCCAGTGGCACAACGTCGACCGCCTGGGCTACGCCATCACGCCGCGCTTCGCGCCCACCAGCACCGAGCGGCAATTGCGCGGCGCCGGCGAACTGGCGGCCCGTTATCCGGACACCTGGATCCATTCGCACGTGGCCGAGAACAAGGACGAGGTGAAGTGGGCGCGCGAGTTGTTTCCTCAGGCGCGCTCGTACCTCGACGTCTACCTGGGCTTCGGCCTGATGCGCGAGCGCGCGGTCTACGCCCATTGCATCCACTTCGACGACGACGACCGGCGCCTGATGCGCGACACCGGCACGGCCTCGGCGGTCAGCCCGACGAGCAACCTCTTCCTGGGCAGCGGTTTCTTCGATTTCGAAGGCGCCGAGCGCATCGGCTATCGCCATGGCCTGGCCAGCGACGTCGGCGGCGGCACCAGCTTCAGCCCTTTCTCGACCATGCTGGCCGCCTACTACGTCGGGCGCGAGGGCCAGACCAAGCCCGGCGTCAGCATCCCCCCGTCGCAACTGTGGTGGCACCACACCGGCGGGGCGGCGCGCGCGCTGGGCCTGGACGGCGTCATCGGCAACCTGCAGCCGGGCTGCGAGGCCGATTTCCTGGTCATCGATCCCAAGGCGACGCCGCTGCTGGCGCGCAAGACCGGGCTGGCGGACAGCCTGGAGGAATTGCTCTTCGCCTTGATCGTCCTGGGCGACGACCGCCTGATCGAGCGCACTGTCATTTCCCAGGCCGGGCCCGCCTGACGCCGCCCGGGCGCTGGCGCCCTGCCTAGAATAGCGGCCCCAGCAAGGACCCCGACATGAGCATCAAGAGCGACAAATGGATCCGCCGCATGGCCGAGCGCAACGGCATGATCGACCCCTTCGAGCCGGGCCAGATCCGCGAGCGCGAGGGTCGTCGGATCATCAGCTATGGCACCTCGAGCTATGGCTACGACATCCGCTGCGCGCCCGAGTTCAAGGTCTTCACCAACATCCACAGCACCGTGGTCGACCCGAAGAACTTCGACGAAAAGAGTTTTGTCGATTTCCACGGCGACAGCTGCATCATCCCGCCCAACAGCTTCGCGCTGGCGCGCACGCTCGAATACTTCCGCATCCCGCGCAATGTGCTTACCATCTGCCTGGGCAAGAGCACCTATGCGCGCTGCGGCATCATCGTCAACGTCACGCCCTTCGAGCCCGAATGGGAAGGCTATGTCACGCTGGAATTCAGCAACACCACGCCGCTGCCCGCCAAGATCTACGCGGGCGAGGGCTGCGCCCAGGTGCTGTTCTTCGAGAGCGACGAGGTCTGCGAGGTCAGCTACAAGGACCGCGGCGGCAAATACCAGGGCCAGCGCGGCGTGACCCTTCCCAAGGCCTGAGCCGGCGTCCGCCCACCTGATTGTTGCGCTGCGCGTAACATGACCGGGCGCCGCGGGGCTGCGGCATCGAGGAGACATGAATGAGATGGGAAGGCAACGAGCAATCCGACAATGTGGAAGACCGGCGCGGTGAGGGCGGCGGCGGTGGCGGCTTCCCGATCGGCGGCCGCGGCATCGGCCTCGGCACCATTGCGGTGGCGCTGATCGCCGGCTGGATCTTCGGCATCAACCCGCTGACCGTGCTCGGCCTGCTGAGCGGGGGCGGCGACGCTGCGCCGCAGGTGCAGCAGGGCCCGGCGCCCAAGCCGCCCGCGGACGACCAGCAGGCCGCCTTCGCCTCCACCGTGCTGCGCAACACCGAGGTGGTCTGGACCGATCTCTTCAAGCAGAACGGCAAGACCTACACCCCGCCCAAGATGGTGCTGTTCCGCGGCGCCACCCAGACCGGTTGCGGCACCGGCCAATCGGCGATGGGGCCCTTCTACTGCCCGGCCGACCAGAAGGTCTACATCGACCTCGGTTTCTTCGACACGCTGAAGAACCAGCTCGGCGCGCCCGGCGTCTTCGCCCAGGCCTACGTCATCGCCCACGAGGTCGGCCATCACGTGCAGGACGAACTCGGCATCACCGCCAAGGTGGACCAGATGCGCGGCCGGCTGAGCCCGGCGCAGGCCAATGCGCTCAGCGTGCGCGTCGAACTGCAGGCCGACTGCTTTGCGGGCGTCTGGGCGCAGCGTTCGCAGGAGTCGAAGCACTGGCTGGACCCGGGCGACATCGAGTCGGCCATGAACGCCGCCCAGCAGATCGGCGACGACACCCTGGAGCGTTCGGCCGGCCGGGCCGTGGTGCCCGACAGCTTCACCCACGGCACCAGCGCGCAGCGCCAGCATTGGTTCCATGCCGGCTTCCAGAACGGCAACATGCAGGACTGCGATACCTTCTCGGCGCGGTACTTGTAACCGTCCGCAGGGGGTTCGAGGCGCGGTTTTTGCGGCGTCGCGGGACTGTCATACCCGATTTTTGCGGCAGTGCGACAATAGCGGGCTCAATGACAAGCTCTTTTTCCAATCTTTCCCTGGCCGAACCGCTGGCGCGTGCCGTCGCCGATATGGGCTACGAGACCATGACGCCGATCCAGGAACAGGCCATTCCGGTGGTGCTGGCGGGTCAGGACGTGATGGGCGCGGCGCAGACCGGGACCGGCAAGACCGCGGCGTTTACGCTGCCCTTGCTGCAGCGGATGCTCCAGCACGAAAACACCTCGACCTCGCCGGCGCGCCATCCGGTGCGCGCGCTGGTGCTGCTGCCCACGCGCGAACTGGCCGACCAGGTCGCCCAGCAGGTCAAGCTCTACGCCAAATACACCAACCTGCGCAGCACGGTCGTCTTCGGCGGCATCGACATGAGGCCGCAGACGCTCGAGCTCAAGAAGGGCGTCGAGGTGCTCGTCGCCACGCCGGGCCGGCTGCTCGACCACATCGAGGCCAAGAACGCGGTGCTCAACCAGGTCGAGTACGTGGTGCTCGACGAGGCCGACCGCATGCTGGACATCGGCTTTCTGCCCGACCTGCAGCGCATCCTGTCGTACCTGCCCAAACAGCGGACCACGCTGCTGTTTTCCGCCACCTTCTCGCCCGAGATCAGGCGCCTGGCCGGCAGCTACCTGCAGAACCCCGTGACCATCGAGGTGGCGCGGCCCAACGAGACGGCCTCGACCGTCGAGCAGCACTTCTACAGCGTCGGCGACGACGACAAGCGGCGGGCGCTCAAGCAGATCATCCGCCAGCGCGGGCTCAAGCAGGCCTTCGTTTTCGTCAACAGCAAGCTGGGCTGCGCCCGGCTGGCGCGTTCGCTCGAACGCGAGGGCCTCAACACCACCGCGCTGCACGGCGACAAGAGCCAGGACGAGCGCCTGAAGGCGCTGGCCGCCTTCAAGGCCGGCGAAGTCGACCTGCTGGTGGCGACCGACGTCGCGGCGCGCGGCCTGGACATCAAGGACGTGCCGGCGGTCTTCAACTTCGACATCCCCTTCAACGCCGAGGACTACGTGCACCGCATCGGCCGCACGGGCCGCGCCGGCGCCTCGGGCTTGGCGGTCAGCTTCGCCAGCGGCGGCAACGACGTGCGCCTGGTGGCCGACATCGAGAAGCTCATCAAGATGAAGATCGAGCTGGAGCCGATCGAGTTCGAGGAAGATCGCCCGCGCGGCCGCATCAACGACGGACGCCGGCATTGGCGCGACGAGGGCGAGGCCGGCGATGCGCGCGACGTGCTCGACACCCTGGAACGTCCCCGCGAGCGCAGCGAGAGCCGCCCGGTGCGCAGCACCCGGCCGCATCGTGCGCCCTCGGCACCGCGCGATCCCTTCTTCGAGCAGCCCTACGAGGCGCCGATCGAACGCGAAGCGCCCCCGGCCTGGGAAGCGGCTGCCAAGAGCGCGCCTTCGCGCGGCATTTCGAGCAACATCAAGACCAAGCGCAAGGTCGCTGCGCTCTTCAAGGCGGCTTAGGCGCGCGCGCTCAGGCCGCCGCCGGGCCGCCCGCGCGGCGAAGTCCGCGCTGCGCGCAGACGGGCGGCCTGCAGACGCCCCCTCGGGGGGCAGTGAACCACACGAAGTGGGGAGCGTGGGGGCCAGTCACCCCGGCTTGTGCGCCTGCGGGCAGTCGACCTGGATCAGTTCGCGCTCCTGCAGGCTCGAACCCAGGCGCACCGCGCTGAGACAACCTCCCCACACGCAGCCCGTGTCGGTCGACAGCAGATCGGGGCGCGACAGCCAGCCCAGGGTCGACCAATGGCCGAAGGCCACCGTGGCCGCGGCCGTGCGGCGACCGGGCACATCGAACCATGCCATGAAACCCTCGGGCGCGGTGGCGGCACCGTCCTTGCTGTCGAACTCCATCGCGCCTTCGGTCGAGCAGAAGCGCAGCCGGGTCAGGACATTGACGATCGCGCGCAGCCGGGCGTTGCCGCTCAGCGTGTCGCGCCATTGCGCCGGCTCGTCGCCGTACATCGTCTGCAGGAAGTCGCCAATGGCCGGCCCGCGCAGCACGGATTCGAGTTCCGACGCGCGCACCAGCGTATCGGCGACGCTCCATGAAGGCAGCACGCCGGCATGCACCATCAGGAGATCGCCGTCGGCGAAGCGCTGGTGCAGCGCCATGTGCTGGTGGCGCAGCCAGTCGACGAGGGCATCGCGGTCGGGCGCACCGAGCACGTCGGCCAGCGTGTCCTTGCGCCCGGACTTGCGCGCGCCATGGGCGATGCCCAGCAGATGCAGGTCGTGGTTGCCGAGCAGGCTTCGCGCCGAGCCACCCAGGCGCTGCACGCGCCGCAGCACTTCGGCCGAGGCCCGGCCGCGATTGACCAGGTCGCCGAGCAGCACCAGGGTGTCGCGGCTGGGGGAGAAGTCGATTTTCTCGAGCAAGCGCTGCAGCGGCTCGTCGCAGCCCTGCACGTCGCCGATCAGGAAAAGTGCCATTGACCCTGGAGTGTCTTGAGGAGGGCCGCGAAGCCGTCGTTCTTCTTTGCGTCGGCTTCCGTTTCGAGGATCGTTAGTTCGCGTTCGAGGTGATCGAAGTTGAGCTGCATCACCGTGGCGAGTGCGAGTGCTTGCGCGCGAGTCGGAATGCGTCTGCGTCCTTTCCATTCACTGAGCCGTGGTTGAGGCACGCCATGCGCCGCCATCGCACGCGCGTCGTTCGCAGTCATCTTTTCGAGCACTTCAAAGAACATCTTGACGCCTCCTTATCAAAACGATAAACTTACCAAAACGATAGACGAATAACGTCTACGCATTGTGTACACCATTTTGCCACCAGGGAGCCGCCATGTCCAAGCCTGCATCTCAATTTGCCCTGGCGCTCGGCGAGCCGGCGGCCCGTGTCGTTTGCCCGCCCTCGCTCAAGCTCGTGTCGTCTGGCAGCTTGGCGGCTCCTGTCGATGCGGGTGCGGGGGCGGCCATCCCTCTTGGTCGCCGTCCGGTGCACTGAGAGGCGCGCAGCTTCCTCGAAGTCTCCCTTCACCGTGGCGATCCAAGCCGCCATCTGAAGGGCCCAAGCCCGGGTCGCGGCATGATCCATGCGGTCAGATGTTGCGAGTGACAGTTTGATGCACGCCGCTGCCTGATCGAGAAAACCTTGGAGGGCGCGTACCCGTGCGCTGTATGCAAGCATCTGTCGGTCCTCAGGTTCCACGCTGGCGATCCCGCGCTAGTTCGCCAGGTTCGGCGTGTCGCCGACGGCACTGGGCTCGACGCTCGAGGCGCCGGCACTGATCTGGTCGACGACGAC
>DASXKG010000286.1:0-8282 GCA_036496965.1 Variovorax sp. | reverse complement strand
TGGCAGGCGATCTCGTGGCCGAGTTCCTTGAAAGCCACGGCGAGTTCGGGATAGCGCTCGAGCGCCATGCCGACGCCGAAGACGGTCAGGGGCAGGCCGCGCTTCTCGAATTCGCGCAGGATGCGCCAGACGCCGGCACGCGAGCCGTATTCGTAGATGCCTTCCATGCTGATGTGGCGTTCGGGAAAGCTCGCCGGATTGAACATCTCGGACAGGAACTGCTCCGAGCCGGCGTCGCCGTGCAGCACGCAGTTCTCGCCGCCTTCCTCGTAGTTCAGCACGAACTGGACCGCGATGCGTGCCTGGCCGGGCCACTGCGCATGCGGAGGATTGCGCCCATAGCCGACGAGATCGCGCGGGTAGGGCCGGGTGGTGTCGTAGTTGTTCATGATGATGGGTCAGGCCAGCGCCAGGGCGATGTCGTGGGTCGGAACCTTGCGGTCGAAGGTGAGCGCCGCCTCGACGTTCTTCAGGTGCTCGGTCATCAGATGCACTGCGCGCTCTTCGTCGCGCGCGGCGAGGGCCTTCACGATGTCGGCGTGCTCGTCGTTCGAATGCTCGGCTGCGCTGGAGCTCTGGTACATCAGCGTGATGAGCGCGCAGCGCGAGATCAGCTCGCCGAGGATCTGCGCCAGCACCGTGTTGCCCATGAGTTCGGCCATGCGCACGTGGAAATCGCCCAGCAGCTCGGTGCGCCCGGAGACGTCTTCGCCCGTGACTGCAGCCTTCTCCAGGGCGACGTGTTCCTTGAGTGCCTTGATCTTGGCCGGCGTGACGCTGCGCACGAAGGCACGGGTCATCTCGGCTTCCAGCATGCGGCGCACCGCAAACACCTGCTTGGCCTCGTCGGCGGCCGGCGCGGCCACGAAGGCGCCGCGCGCGGGTTCGAGCCGGATCAGCTTGTTCTGCGACAGCTGGAACAGCGCCTGCCGCACCAGCGTGCGCGAGACCCCGAAATGGTCCGCGAGCTTTTGCTCCGCCAGCTTGCTGCCGGGCTGCAGGCGATGTTCCACAATGGCCTTGGTGAGCGCGTCGACGATGGCACGGGTGGTGGTCGAGTCCATGTTTTTCATGATAGACCCAAAGCCGATAAGTGTATACACTTTTGTCGACCGTAATTTCCCCAATGCATCCGAAGGAGCAGTTTTCATGGGCCTGAGCACTCACGTACTGGACACCATGCACGGTGGGCCCGCGGCCGGCATGGAAGTCGCGCTGTTCACCACCGAGGGCACCGGCGAGGACGCGCGCGCCACGCTGGTCAAGCGCTTCAGGCTGAACGCCGACGGCCGCAGCGACGGGCCGCTGTTCGCCGATGGGGCGCTGCAGAGCGGCACCTATCGCCTGGTGTTCGATGTGGCCGGCTACTTCAAGCGCCGTGGCGTGACCTTGCCCGAGCCGAACTTCCTCAACCGCGTGGCGCTGGATTTCGGGGTCGCGAACACCGACCAGCACTACCACGTGCCGCTGCTGGTGAGCCCGTGGAGCTATTCCACCTACCGCGGCTCCTGAGGCTAAAGGCTGCTCTCGAGCTGGCCCTCGCTCAAGGTGTCGAGCTGGAAATGTCCCCCTTCGTCCCACAGCCAGGTGTCGGTCCAGGTCACAGCCCCCAGTTGCGTGGCGGCGGGGAAGGGCGCGGCGGAAAGCACGGTGCGCTCGATCTCGGCGATCACTTCGGGCGCGTGCAGGGGTGCGCGCATCCAGTGCATCGAGAGCACCTTCCCATTGGCGTCGAGATTCACCTGCAGCGTGCCGACCGCGTAGAGCAGCGGCGGCAGCTTGCCCTCGTAGATGCGCTCCTTGTTGAGCGCATAGACGTGGCGCGCGGCATCGCGCCGGTATTCGCGCGCGCTGGTCGCATGGGACGGACGCGGTGCAGGGCGGCTGCCGCTGCCGGGTTCCGGCACGGCGTTGCTCAACTGGCCGGGAACCTGCCCGTTGAGGGGTGCATGGGGATAGCTGCCGCAACCGGCCAGCCAGAGGGTCGCGAGCAGGGCCGTCGCCAGCAGCAGGCGTCGCGGCGTGAGACGCAAATTCATCGGCGGGTTTATACCTTGCCCGGCGCGGCGACGCGCAACCGGAGGTATCGGTCCGGCGGCGCGCCGCGCACAGGGCGGTCACCGTGACGGGCCTGGTCGATCGATTGCTGGCCCGGCTGCGCCACGAGGCCGGCGTGCTGGTTCGCGTCGAAGCCACCGAAGGCTCCGCGCCGCGCGAGGCCGGCACCTGGATGGCGGTGTGGCGGGACGGCCTGACCGCCACCATCGGCGGCGGCCAACTCGAATTCCAGGCCGCCGACGAAGCCCGCGCCTGGCTGGCCGGCGGCCGGGCCATCGAGGGGGTGCGCCGCTATCCGCTCGGCCCGAGCCTCGGCCAATGCTGCGGCGGCGTGGTCCATCTCTCCTATCGCCGCATCGGCGCGGCGGATGCGGAGGCGCTCCGGTCGGCATTGCTCGCGCAGTTGCACCCCGTCGCGCTGTTCGGCGGCGGCCATGTGGGCGCGGCGCTGGCGCGGCTGCTGGCCAGCCTGCCCTTCGCCGTGCGCTGGATCGACAGCCGCGACGGCGTGTTTCCCGATGCGCTGCCGGCGCAGATCGAGACCGAGCATTCCGATCCGGTGCAGCAGGCCGTCGCCCAGCTCGCCGCGGGCTCGCGGGTGCTGATCATGAGCTTCAGCCACGCCGAGGACCTCGACATCGTCATCGCCTGCCTCAAGCGCTTGCGCGAACGAGACGATCTGCCCTACGTCGGGCTGATCGGGAGCAAGACCAAGTGGGCGACCTTTCGCCATCGCCTGGAGGCAAGAGGCTTCACGGCCGCCGAATTGGCCCGCGTGACCTGCCCGATCGGCGTGCCCGGCATCGCCGGCAAGGAGCCGGAAGTGATTGCCGTGGCGGTTGCGGCACAGTTGTTGCAATCGCTTCCCGCTGGATGAGAGCGCCCAGGGTTTACCAGTAGCCCGGGTGTCGCAAAAGCTTCCAGTCAGCCGCCAAAAGTGTATACACTCCAGTCCACAACAAGCCGCAGCGGAGCGAGATCGCCTCACGGGTCTGCGTTCGCGGCACTTTCTCTGCTTACAGCGCCCGCAGTGGTGAGCAGGCTGGAACACCGCGGCGCGTCCCCGCGCCGACAAGGTTGAGAGCGAATGGAAAGCTACTATCTCGACTGGGCCAACCTGCTGCTGCGCTGGGTCCACGTCATCACCGCCATCGCCTGGATCGGCGCCTCCTTCTACTTCGTGATGCTGGACAACAGCCTCGAGAAGCCGGATGACGCCGAGTCGCGCGACAAGGGCGTCGGCGGCGAGCAATGGGCGGTGCACGGCGGCGGCTTCTACAACATGCAGAAGTACACGCTGTCGCCCAAGAAGCTGCCGGAGCATCTGCACTGGTCGTACTGGGAGAGCTACAGCACCTGGATCACCGGCTTTTCGCTCTTCACGGTCTCCTACCTGTGGAACGCCAGCACCTACCTGATCGACAAGTCGAAGATGGACTGGCAGCCCGGTGCCGCGATCGCGGTCGCACTGGCCTTTTTCGTGGTCTTCTGGATGATCTACGACGGCATCTGCCAGCTGTTCGGCCGGGGCAAGAACGGCGACACCATCGTCGGCGTGCTGGTCGCGGTCTTCATCGCCTTCGCGGCCTGGCTGGCCTGCCACTGGTTCGCCGGCCGCGCGGCCTTCCTGCTGGTCGGCGCGATGATGGCCACGACGATGAGCGGCAACGTGTTCTTCTGGATCATTCCGGGTCAGCGCAAGAACGTGGCGGCGCTGCGCGAAGGCAAGCCGGTGGACCCGATCCATGGCCAGCGCGGCAAGCAGCGCAGCGTGCACAACACCTACTTCACGCTGCCGGTGCTGTTCGCGATGCTGAGCAACCACTACAGCTTCACCTACTCGAACAAGTACAACTGGGTGGTGCTGCTCTTGATCATGCTGGGCGGCGCGGCGATCCGCCAGTTCTTCGTGGTGCGCCATCGCTTCAAGCTCGGCAACGCGCGCAACCCGCTGCCCTACGCCATGTTCGGCGTCGTGGTGCTGGGGCTGAGCATCGTCTGGCTGCGCCCCGAGCCGGAGCCGGCGCTGGCGGCGGGCGCGGCGGTGCAAAAAGTGTCCTTCGGCCAGGTGCAGAAGGTGCTGGAACAGCGCTGCTACATGTGCCACGGCGCGACGATGCAGATGAAGAACGTGCGCCTCGATTCGCCGGAGCAGGTGGCCACGCATGCCCAGATGATCTACCAGCAGGCGGTGGTCACGAAGATCATGCCGATGAACAATGCCACCGGCATCACCGATGCCGAGCGGACCTTGATCGCCAAGTGGTTCGAGGGCGGGGCCAAGACCAACTGACCCTCCGATTCGAAGAGGAGACATGGATATGAGTTCATCGACATTGCCGGTCGCACCGGATCCACGGGGGGCGCCGCGCGAGTTTCTCGAGCGGCTCTACCGGGCGGCGGTGACGCGCGCCCTGCCGCTGGCGAACATGGGGCCCTGCCTGCCGAAGCCGCCCAAGGGGCGCACGCTGGTGCTCGGTGCCGGCAAGGCGGGCGGCTCCATGGCCCATGCGCTGGAGGCGCTGTGGCCGGCCGATGCGCCGCTGTCGGGGCTGGTGGTCACGCGCTATGGCCACATCCCGCCGCGGCCGCCCGGGCTGGCCCAGCGCATCGAGATCGTCGAGGCGGCGCATCCGGTGCCGGACGCAGCGGGTCTTCGCGCCGCCGAACGGATCATGGCGCTGACCGAGGGCCTGACGGCCGACGACCTGGTGCTGTGCCTGATCTCCGGCGGCGGCTCGGCGCTGCTCACGCTGCCGGCTGAGGGCCTGACGCTGGCGGACAAGCAGCGCATCAACACCCAGCTGCTCGAATCGGGCGCGCACATCGGCGAGATGAACTGCGTGCGCAAGCACCTGTCGCGCATCAAGGGCGGCCGCCTGGCAGCCGCCTGCGCACCGGCGCAGGTGGTGACGCTGACGATCAGCGATGTCCCCGGCGACGATCCGGCCGCGATCGCCAGCGGGCCCACCGTGCCCGACGCCAGCAGCTGCGCCGACGCCCTGGCGATCCTGGACCGGCTGCACATCGAAGTGCCGGCAGCGGTGCGCGCCCGGCTCGAGAGCGGCGCACTCGAAACGCCCAAGCCGGGCGCTGCCGTCTTCCGCGGCCACCTCACGCACCTGATGGCCACGCCACAGCAGTCGCTCGAGGCAGCGGCGGCCGCGGCCCATGCGGCCGGCATCGAGGCCCATATCCTGAGCGACGAGATCGAAGGCGAATCGCGCGAAGTCGGCAAGGTGCATGCCGCGCTGGCCCGCGCTGTCGCCCGGCGTGGCGAACCCTTCGCCAGGCCCTGCGTGCTGCTGTCCGGCGGCGAGACCACCGTCACCGTGCGGCCGCGGCAGCCGGGTCAGCCGCGCGGACGCGGCGGCCGCGCGGGCGAGTTCTGCCTGGGGCTGGCCGGCGCCCTGGCGGGCTGCGCGGACGTCTGGGCGCTGGCCGCCGATACCGATGGCATCGACGGCGTCGAAGACAATGCCGGCGCCCTGGTCACGCCGGACACGCTGGCGCGCGCCCAGGCCGCCGGCCGCAAGCTGGCCGACCACCTGGATCGCAACGATGCGTACGGCTATTTCGAGGCCATCGGCGACCTGTTGTTCACCGGACCGACACACACCAATGTCAACGATTTCCGCGCCTTGCTGATCCTGTAGATCCCGGCCGGGCCCGGGTGACGGACAATCCACCCAGCCCATGAATCCATCGACCGATCTGCGCCTGGCGCCTGTCTCCCTGCCGAGCTGGAGGGTCGAGATCTGGCTGCGCATCCGCCTGCATCTGGCCTTGAAAGTGGTCGGCACCACGGTCTTCACCTGGCTCTTCTTCATCGGCTATTTTCATCTGCTGCGCCAGCCGGTGAACCCCATCACGGTGATGCCGCTGACCGCGCTGGACCGCTTGATCCCGTTCCAGCCGCAAGCGCTGGTCGCGTACTTCTCGCTCTGGGTGTATGTGGGCGTCGCGCCGGGGCTGCAGCCGCGCTTCAACGAGCTGCTGGCTTACGGCCTGTGGATCGGCGCCCTTTGCCTGAGCGGGCTGGCCTTCTTCTATGTCTGGCCGACGCAGGTGCCGCCCATGCTCTCGGAGATCTCGGATTTTCCGGGTTTTGCGATCCTGCAGGGCGTGGACGCGGCCGGCAATGCCTGTCCGTCGATGCATGTGGCGGTGGCGATCTTCACGGCGATCTGGGTCGATCACATCCTGCGCCAGGTACGCACGCCGCTCTGGCCGCGGCTGCTCAACGCGGCCTGGTTCGCGGCCATCGCCTATTCGACCCTGGCGATCAAGCAGCATGTGGTGCTGGATGCGCTTGCCGGTGCAGTGCTCGGCATCGTCTTCGCCCTGGCCTCGCTGCGCTGGCGGCCCGGAAGAGACTCGCGGCCGCGTCACTGGAGCGGATATCATGAAGCGGCAGCGCCCGCGGGCCGGTTCGGCGGCCAGACCAGGAGGGGTTGAATTGCGGGCCGTCATTCACAACATCGCCGTCGGGGGGGACCGATCGACGGCCAGAATCACGACGGGCATCGCACGATGAGTTCGCTGAAGCAATTGCAGGACCTGATCCACGAGAAGTACGGGATCGAAGCGTCGGCACTCGACCCCGAAGCGTCCTTGCGCGAGAAGGGCTTCGATTCGCTGGCGCTGGTCGAATTCGTCTTTGCCATCGAGGACCGCTTCGGCATCACGATGCCCGACGACGATCCCGACATCGATTCCCTGGCCGCGCTGGCCGCCGTGGTCGACAAGGTCAGGGCGGCTCAGACCACGTGAAAGAAGCGGTCGCCATCACCGGCCTCGGGGTCATGGCGCCGCACGGCGACGATCCGCAAGCCGTCTTCGCGGCGCTCATGCGGGCCGATTCGGCGCTGGCTCCGATCTTTCCCGAGTTGCCCAAGCCGGCCGTCGCGGCCACCGTCGCCTTCGACGAATCGCGCTGGTTCACCAAGCTGCAGCTCGCCGGCGTCGACCGGGTCAGCCAGTTGGCGGTGGCGGCTGCCGACCTGGCGCTGCGCGACGCCGGCGCGGGCGGCGCATTCGACCCCGAGCGCATCGGCGTCTATGCCGGCTGCGGCATGGGCGGGGCCGCCGCACTCGAGGCAGCCTACCGCGGCGGCGGGCGCGTGCCGCCCCTGACCATACCGGCCTTCATGCCGAATGCGCCGGCCGCACAGGTGGCGATGCGGCATGGCGTGCACGGCCCGGTGCTGACCTACTCGGTGGCCTGCGCCTCGTCGGCGGTGGCCATCGCGGAAGCCGCCAAGGCGGTGCAGCGCGGCGATGTCGACCTGGCCATCGCCGGCGGCAGCGAAGCGCTCATCGTGCCGGGCGTGGTGCTGGCCTGGCAGGCCATGCAGACGCTGGCCGCGGTCAAGCCGGGCGAGGAGGCCAGCGCGGTCCGGCCTTTCGCCAGCGATCGCAGCGGCTTCGCGCTCGGCGAGGGCGCCGCTTTCATGGTGCTCGAATCGGCCGGGCGCGCGCGGGCGCGGGGCGCACGCGTCCATGCGCGGCTGTCGGGCTGGGGCCTGAGCTGCGACGCCTTCCACCTGACCAAGCCCGACGCGCAGGGGCAGGCGCGCGCCCTGCGGCAGGCCCTGCGCGAGGCCGACATACCAGTGCGCGACATCGGCTACTGCAATGCGCACGGCACCGCAACCCGCATCGGCGACGTGGTCGAGCACGATGCGCTGGCCGCGGTCTGGGGCAGCGACCTCGACGGCTTGCGCGTCAGCTCGACCAAGGCCCTGCATGGCCATCTGCTGGGCGCTGCCGGTGCGCTCGAAGCGGTGATCACGGTGCTGGCGCTGCAGCGGCGCGAGCTGCCGCCGAATGCGCATTGCGCAACCATCGATCCGGCCTGCCGCCTGAACCTGGTGGCGCTGTCCGGCGAGACTGCGCCGCAGCTCGAAGCGGCCATCTGCAACTCCTTCGCGTTCGGCGGCACGAACTCGGTGCTGTTGTTTACCCGAGATTGAATGTGGCCCCCACGCTCCCCCACTTCGTGTGGGTCGCTGCCCCCCGAGGGGGCCCAGGCCGCCTTGGGGCGGCCCGGCGGCGGCCTGACGCGCGGCCGGGATCGCCCCGGCTAAACTGGCCGGCATCCCTCATTCGAAATTGAAAATGGAGTCTCCATGACGATGCGTCGATTCGCGATGTGGACCTCGGCGCTGCTGCTCGCGGCCTGTGCGAGCGTCAACGGCCCGACCGTCAAGGTCGCCTTCGAT
>DASXKG010000285.1:0-2401 GCA_036496965.1 Variovorax sp. | reverse complement strand
CTCCGTGCCCGTGAGGGAAGGTGCGAAGCTTCAGCCTGCCGTTCGCACAGGCGAAGAAAGTGTCGTCCTGATGTATGTCGATCGGGCCTTCATCCGCGAAGGTCGCGGCAATGGCTGCCATCGGTGCGATAGCGGCGACTCGCGCCTTGATTTCTATGTTTCGAGCCATGGATGTGTTCGTTTGATCGGTTCGGCGCCAGGCGCCGAGCCTGGTTGGCCGAAAGGATGCCATATGCAGTCCGGCGCGCCGCAAACGTTAGGATTCGGGCCTTCAATCGCAACCGCGCCCCCCGCCCCCATGACCCCTGCCAAGACATCGCTCACCAGCCGGATGGCCGGTGTCGTCGAGCGCATGGCGCGGGCCGGGCATCCGCCGCTGCATGCGCTCACGCCCGCGCAAGCCAAGGCCGCCTACGAGAAAGGCGCCGGCCTGCTCGAAGTGCCGAAGCCCGAATTGGCACGGGTGGAGGATTTCAGCCTGCCTGCGCGCGACGGCCATGCCTTGGCGGCGCGGCTGTACGCGCCATCGGAGGCCCGGCTGCCGCTGCTGCTGTACTTTCATGGCGGGGGTTTCACCGTCGGCAGCATCGCCACCCATGACACCTTGTGCCGGGTGCTGAGCCAGCGCAGCGGCTGTGCGGTGGTGTCGCTGGACTATCGGCTGGCGCCCGAGCACAAGTTCCCGACTGCCTCCAACGACGCCTGGGATGGCCTGGCCCATCTGGCGCGCCATGCCGGCGCGTGGGGACTCGACGGCAGCCGCATCGCCGTCGGCGGCGACAGCGCGGGCGGCACCCTGGCCGCGGTCTGTGCCATCCTGGCACGCGACGCCGGCCTGCCGATTGCCTTGCAACTGCTCTTTTATCCGGGCACGACCGCGCACCAGGACACGCCCTCGCATCGACGGCTGGCCACCGGACCCTTGCTCGACGAAGCACTGATCAGCTGGTTCTTCGGCCTCTACGTCCGCACGCCGGCCGACCGCGACGACTGGCGCTTCGCCCCGCTGAGTGCCGAGGACGTCGACGGCGTCGCGCCGGCCTGGATCGGGCTGGCCGAATGCGACCCGCTGGTCGACGAAGGCATCGCCTATGCCGACAAGCTGCGCGCCGCCGGCGTGCCGGTGTCGCTCGAGATCTACCGTGGCGTGATCCACGAATTCATCAAGATGGGCCGGGCCGTGCCGGAGGCGCTGGCCGCGCATGCCGATGCGGCGTTGGCACTGAAGGAGGCCCTGCAACCATGACCGAAGCGCTGCGCAAATCCGACTTCCGATTCTTCCACCGCCTGCGCGTGCGCTGGGCCGAGGTGGACATGCAGAAGATCGTCTTCAATGCCCACTACCTGATGTATTTCGACACCGCCATCGCCGACTACTGGCGGGCCGCGGCACTGCCCTACGAAGAGGCCATGCTGGCCCTGGGCGGCGACCTCTACGTGCGCAAGGCCACGGTCGACTACCACGCCTCGGCGCGCGCCGACGACCTGCTGGACATCGGCATGAAATGCGAGCGGATCGGCAACTCGTCGATCCTGTTCCTGGGCGGCCTGTTCCGCGGCGACCAGCTGCTGGTCGGCTGTGAACTGCTCTACGTCTTCGCCGATCCGGCGACCCAGACCTCGCGGCCGGTGCCGCCGCTGCTGCGCGAGGTCTTCGCTGCCTACGAAGCCGGCGAGCCGATGCGCGAGGTCGTCACCGGCAGTTGGGAACAGCTCGGCGAAGACGCGGCCAAGGTGCGGCGCGAGGTCTTCATCGAGGAGCAGCGCATTCCCAAGGAACTCGAATGGGACGAGGACGATGCCACCGCGCTGCATGCCGTGGCGCGCAACCGCCTCGGCCAGACCATCGCCACCGGCCGCCTGGTGGCGGAGGCGCCCGGCCTGGGGCGCATCGGCCGGCTGGCGGTGCAGCGCAGCCTGCGCGGCGGCGGCCATGGCGAGGCGGTGCTGCGCGCGCTGGAGGCCGCCGCCAAGGCGCGCGGGGACCGCGAGCTCATGCTGCATGCGCAGCGCAGCGCCGAGCGCTTCTACCTGCGCCTGGGCTATGCGCCGCACGGCGAGCCCTTCGAGGAAGCCGGCATTGCGCACCTGGAGATGCGGCGCGCGCTCTGAGCTTACAGGGTCGAATGATCGTCGGCGAACGATCCCAGCTTGGCTTCCACGGCATTCCGCGCATCGGCGCAGGCATCCGCGGCCTCCTGTGCGGCAGAAGCTTCGCCCATCGCATTGGGCGCTTGCTGAAGCACCTCCATGTCGTGCGGCGAGATCAGCTAAATATCCTCCAGCAACGGATAAGGCAGCGGCTCGACCGTCAGCCCAGGACCGTCGGCCGCCTTCGCATGCAGCCCTCCGGCATCGAGCGCGGAAGTCTGCATCGAGACCAGCGCCGACCAGCCGCCGC
>DASXKG010000284.1:0-9827 GCA_036496965.1 Variovorax sp. | reverse complement strand
GAACCTGGAAGCAGAAACGCCCGCTTGCGCAGGCGTCGGGATGAATGGAAATCGGACGGAGGCTAGGCCTTGGCAGCAGCGGCGGCAGCCTGTCCCAGCGCGATCTTCAGCAGGTCGGCCACGGTGTTGGCGTTGAGCTTTTCCATGATGTTGGCGCGGTGCGCTTCCACCGTCTTGATGCTGATGCCCAGATCGTCGGCGATCTGCTTGTTGAGGCGCCCGGCGACGATGCGCTCCAGCACCTGCGCCTCGCGTCCGGTGAGCTTGGACAGCAACGCATCGCGGCTGGCCGATTGCTGGTGCTGGGCGAAGGCGCCGCGCGCGTGTTCGAGCATGCGTTCGACCAGCGTGACCAGGGCCTCGTCGTTGAAGGGCTTCTGGATGAAATCCATGGCGCCCTTCTTCATGCTGTCGACCGCCATCGGCACGTCGCCGTGGCCGGTGATGACGACGATGGGCAGCGGCGAGCGGCGTTCGATCAAACGGTCCTGCAGTTCCATGCCCGACATGCCGCCCATGCGGATATCGACGATCAGGCAGGCCACCTCGCGCGGATCGTAGCGGGACAAAAAGGATTCGGCGGAATCGAAGCATCGCACCCGGTAGTCCTTGCCTTCGAGCAGCCATTGCAACGAATCGCGAACTGCTTCGTCGTCGTCGACGACATAGACCGTGCCCTTCTTGGGGATCAAACTCATGCGGGTACTTTCGCCTCGTTGCTTGCTATGGAATCAATAGCGTCGAACACCGGTAACCAGAAGGAAAAACGGCAGCCGACCACATCCTGACCATTGTAGATGTTCTCCGCCTGCATCCGGCCGCGGTGCGATTCGACGATCGTGCGGCAGAGGTTCAGGCCGATGCCCATGCCCTCGGGCTTGGTCGAGAAGAAGGCTTCGTAGAGCCGGTCCATGACTTCGGGCGCCAGGCCCATGCCGGTGTCCTGCACCGAGAACTCGACCGTGTTCTGGCCGTCGATGATCTTCGGCAGCACGCGCAGCTCGACGCTGCGGCGCGCCAGCGGCCGGTCGGCGACGTCGATGGACTCGGCCGCGTTCTTCAGCAGGTTGACCATCACCTGCTCGATCAGGATCGGATCGACCCGCAGCACCGGCAGCCGCGCCGCCACGTAGTGGTTGAGCCGTACGTTGCGGCGCCGCAACTCGATCCCCGCCAACTCGACCGCTTCGCTGACCATGGTCGAGACCTCGGCCGGGGTCCGGTTGGGTTCGCTGCGCTTCACGAAGGAGCGGATGCGCTGGATGATCTGGCCCGCGCGCTGGGCCTGCTTGGCGGTCTTGTCGAGCGCCGCCAGCAACGCCTCGGAGTCGATCTGCTGCCCCTTGATGCGCGACATCATCCCGTTGCAGTAGTTGGTGATGGCCGTCAGCGGCTGGTTGAGTTCGTGCGCCACGCTGGACGCCATCTCGCCCATGGTGATCAGCCGGCTGGCGGCCTGGGCCCGGTCGGCCTGCGCGGCGGACAGGTCTTCGGCATCGCGCCGCGGGGTGATGTCGGTGGCGATCACCAGCTGCGCCAGCCGGCCGTCGACCCAGGTCAGGTAGCGCGAGCGCACTTCCAGCCATTTGCCGAGCTGGGGCACGAAGATCTCGTTGTTGGCGGGCTGCGCGGTGGTGAGCTGGTCGATCGGCAGCCCGGCGAAGGAGTCGACGTCGTCCAGTTCCTCGTCGCGCGCCTGCGCGGCCGGCACGCCGGCCTGGGCCACCATGCCCAGGTGCCCGACCGTGTTCGAGCCGAACCAGAGCCGGTACAGCTTGTTGGCGAACAGCAGCTCCTCGCTGCCCAGCGGTGCCACCGACACCGAGGCGTCGAGCGCCTCCAGCACGGTGGTGAAGCGCTCGTAGGAGGCCGAGAGCTGCTCGCGGATGCGCGTGGGCTCCGTGATGTCGGTCATCGAGGTCATCCAGCCGGTCTGGTGCCCGCGCGCATCGATCAGCGGCGAGACGTAAAGGCGGGCATTGAAGACGCTGTCGTCCTTGCGCTTCACGCGCACCTGGAAGCCGCCGGGCAGGGCGCGTCCGTGCAGCTCCTCCTCGAGCCGCTCGTTCATCACCTCGCGGTCCGATTCGAGCCAGTAGGGGAAGGGCGGCGTCTGGCCGACCAGCTCGCTTTCGCTCCAGCCGGTCATGGCGCAGAAGGCGGCGTTGACATAGGTGATGCGGCCTTCGAGGTCGAGCACGCGCATGCCGGTCAGCATGGAGTTCTCCATGGCGCGGCGGAAGTTGGTTTCCGCCACCAGCGCCTGCTGGGCCTGCATGCGGCGCCGGGTGTGGCGCCAGGTGCCGATCAGCATCCAGCTGGTGAGCACGCTGAGTGCGCCGACCAGCCAGAACAGGCCGTTGCCGACCACGCCCTGCGAGGTCCGATAGGCCTGGGCGCGCAACATCAGGGCGTTGCCCACCGGGGAGACCGGCACCTCGTATTCGTTGGTGGCCACCGTCCAGGGCAGCAGGCGGCTGGCATTGCGGCGCGGGCTGGCGACCGTGTTGCCGGCCAGCAGGCCACCGCTGGCGTCGAGCAGCGAGACGGCGTAGCGCGCCGAGACCTCCGACGGCATCGCGTAGCGCAGCAGGCCGTCGACGGAGAACTCGCCCAGCACCGTGCCGGCGAACAGGCCCTGGTCGTAGAGCGGGATCTGCAGTTGCAGCATCGGCACCGGATCGCCACCGGCCAGCGGCTGCGCGAACACCGGCTGGCGCAACTCGCGCGCCAGGGCGTAGTTGCTGTCGATGTCGCCCGGCGCCAGCGTTTCGCCGATCGCATGCTGCAGCGCCGGATGGACGCTCGGGGCCGAGTAGTCGGCCTTGATGCGGCGCCGGTCGTCGATCCAGCTGATCGACTGCAGCTCGGGGAACTGGCTCACCAGCGACTCGGCCCGGCTGGTGAATTCGGAGGCGTCGATCTCCCTGTTGCCGGCATCGCGGGCCAGCCGCATCAATTGCTCCTGGCGTTCCAGCAGGCGCAGGCGAACGCGCTGCTGGGCGTATTCGACGTCGCGCTTCACCGATTGCTGAACGCGCTCCACTTCCTCCACGCGCAGATACCAGAAGGCCGACACGATGGCGGCGAGGAACAGCAGCACCGCCGCCAGCGGCGCCAGCATGGCGACCGCGTCCTGCAGCACCGGTGTCTGGCGGCGCCACCAGCGGCGCCACCAGGACAGCGGCGAGCCGTGGCGGGTGACCGCGATCGGAGAGGACAGAGGAGGCATCGTTCGAGTTTAGGTGAAGGGTCGCGCGCAAGGGCAGTGCGCAAGCCAATGCATATTGAATTTCATATTAAGAAATCGATATGCACCATTTGAAATTTTTAAATTTCTGTGAGAAACTCCCTCGCGCCGCTGAATACGGCACTAAATTACCGCCACAAACCCCCCGCAAAAAAGGAGACAAGCATGTCGGCAAAACCCGAGAACCTGTTCGGCTCGGCCGCGAACGACCTGGACGCGCAGGAAACGCGAGAATGGATGGACGCGTTGTCGGCCGTCATCCAGAGCGAGGGTCCTGAGCGTGCGCATTTCCTCCTCGAACAGTTGCTCGAGCACGCGCGCCAGCACAGCATCGACAAGCCCTTCTCGGCCAACACGGCCTACGTGAACACCATCGAGAAGGACCAGGAGGACCGCTCCCCCGGCAATGCCGAGATCGAGGAGCGCCTGCGTTCGTACATGCGCTGGAACGCGATGGCGATGGTGGTGAAGGCCAACCGCCATCATCCGCCCGAAGGCGGCGATCTCGGCGGCCACATCGGCTCCTTCGCCTCGCTGGCCAGCATGTTCGGCGCCGGCTTCAACCACTTCTGGCATGCCGAGAGCGAAGGCCATGGCGGCGATTGCCTCTACATCCAGGGCCATGTCTCGCCCGGCATCTACGCCCGCGCCTACCTCGAAGGCCGCCTGAGCGAAGAGCAACTGCTCAATTTCCGCCAGGAAGTCGACGGCAAGGGCCTGTCGAGCTACCCGCACCCGAAGCTGATGCCCGAGTTCTGGCAGTTCCCCACCGTCTCGATGGGTCTCGGGCCGCTGATGGCGATCTACCAGGCGCGCTTCCTCAAGTACCTGCAGGCGCGCGGCATCGCCGACACCGAGAACCGCAAGGTCTGGGTGTTCTGCGGCGACGGCGAAATGGACGAGGTGGAATCGCTGGGCGCGATCAGCCTGGCGGCGCGCGAGCACCTGGACAACCTGGTGTTCGTGATCAACTGCAACCTGCAGCGCCTGGACGGCCCGGTGCGCGGCAACGGCAAGATCATCCAGGAGCTGGAGGGCGAGTTCCGCGGCTCGGGCTGGAACGTGATCAAGCTGATCTGGGGCAGCAACTGGGATCCGCTCCTGGCGCGCGACAAGGACGGCGCGCTGCGCAAGATCATGATGGAAACCAACGACGGCGACTACCAGTCGTTCAAGGCCAACGACGGCGCCTACGTGCGCAAGCATTTCTTCGGCCGCGATCCGCGCACGCTCGAGATGGTCGCCAAGATGAGCGACGACGAGATCTGGAACCTGCGCCGCGGCGGCCACGATTCGCAGAAGGTCTATGCGGCCTTCAGCTCGGCCGTCAAGCACAAGGGCCAGCCGACGGTGCTGCTGGTGAAGACCGTCAAGGGCTTCGGCATGGGCAAGATCGGCGAGGGCAAGAACACGGTCCACCAGACCAAGAAGCTGGGCGAGGAGGACATCAAGGCCTTCCGCGACCGCTTCAACATCCCCATCCCCGACAGCCAGGTCGGCGACCTGCCGTTCTACAAGCCGGCCGACGACACGCCGGAAATGAAATACCTGCACGAGCGCCGCAAGGCGCTGGGCGGCTACCTGCCGCATCGGCGGATGAAGGCCGACGAGAGCTTCACCGTGCCATCCCTGGAAACCTTCAAGGCCGTTCTCGAGCCGACCGCCGAAGGCCGCGAGATCTCGACCACGCAAGCCTACGTGCGCTTTCTCACGCAGCTGCTGCGCGACAAGGCGCTGGGTCCGCGCGTGGTGCCGATCCTGGTCGACGAGGCACGGACCTTCGGCATGGAAGGGCTGTTCCGCCAGATCGGCATCTACAACCCCGCGGGGCAGCAGTACACGCCGGTCGACAAGGACCAGGTCATGTACTACCGCGAGGACAAGGCCGGCCAGATCCTGCAGGAAGGCATCAACGAGGCCGGCGGCATGTCGAGCTGGATCGCGGCGGCCACGTCCTACAGCACCAACAACCGGATCATGGTGCCGTTCTACGTGTACTACTCGATGTTCGGCTTCCAGCGCATCGGCGACCTGGCCTGGGCGGCGGGCGACATGCAGGCGCGCGGCTTCCTGCTCGGCGGCACCTCGGGGCGCACCACGCTGAACGGCGAAGGCCTGCAGCACGAGGACGGCCACAGCCACATCCTGGCCAACACCATCCCGAACTGCGTCAGCTACGACCCGACCTTCGCCCACGAGGTCGGCGTGATCCTGCACCACGGCCTGAAGCGCATGGTCGAGCGCCAGGACAACGTCTACTACTACATCACGCTGCTGAACGAGAACTATCCGATGCCCGGTCTGCAGCCCGGCACCGAGGAACAGATCATCAAGGGCATGTACCTGGCCAAGCAGGGCCCGGCGCTGAAGGCCAAGGCGCCGACGGTGCAGTTGCTCGGCAGCGGCACCATCCTGCGCGAGAGCTTCGAGGCGCAGACGCTGCTCGAGAAGGACTGGGGCGTGAGCGCCTCGGTGTGGAGCTGCCCGAGCTTCAACGAGTTGACGCGCGACGGCCAGGAGGCCGACCGCTGGAACCTGCTGCATCCGACCGAGACGCCGCGCGTGCCCTTCGTCGGGCAGCAGCTCGCGGCCAGCAACGGTCCCGTGGTGGCCTCGACCGACTACATGAAGGCCTACGCCGAGCAGATCCGTCCCTTCATCCCGAAGGGCCGCAACTACAAGGTGCTCGGCACCGACGGCTTCGGCCGCAGCGATTTCCGCGCCAAGCTGCGCGAGCATTTCGAGATCAACCGCCACTTCATCGTCGTCGCGGCGCTCAAGGCGCTGGCCGAGGACGGCACCGTGCCGGCCCAGAAGGTGGCCGACGCCATCAAGAAATACGGCATCAACGCCGAGAAGATCAACCCGCTCTACGCATAAGACCAACCAATATCGCCCGAAGGGCGGGAGACGCGCTATGGCAACAGTGGAAATCAAGGTGCCGGACATCGGCGACTTCGACGAGGTCGCGGTGATCGAGGTGCTGGTGAAGGTCGGCGATACGGTGAAGGCCGAGCAGTCGCTGATCACGGTGGAGTCGGACAAGGCCTCGATGGAGATTCCGTCGAGCCAGGCCGGCGTGATCAAGGAAATGAAGGTCGAGGTCGGCAGCAAGGTCTCGGAAGGCTCGGTGGTGCTGCTGCTCGAAGCCGAGGGCGCGTCTGCGTCTTCGCCTGCGGCGGCTGCACCAGCCGCAGCGGCGCCCGCGCCGGCTGCTGCCGCACCGGCACCCGCTGCCGCGCCCGCGGCGGCGCCGGCCGCCGCCGCCGGTCCGATCGAAGTCAAGGTGCCGGACATCGGCGACTTCAAGGACGTCGCCGTCATCGAGGTGCTGGTCAAGCCGGGCGACACCATCAAGGAAGAGCAGTCGCTGATCACGGTGGAATCGGACAAGGCCTCGATGGAGATCCCGTCCTCCGCCGCAGGCGTGCTCAAGGAGCTCAAGGTCAAGGTCGGCGACACGGTCAACATCGGCGACCTGATCGCGGTGATCGAGGGCGCGGCCGGCGGCGCCGCTGCGGCGCCTGCAACTGCACCCGCAGCAGCGCATGCTGCCGCGGCCGCGCCCGCGTCGGCCAGCGCGCCGGCGCCTGCCGCAGCAGCGGCTGCGCCGGCTCCTGCCACCCCCGCGCACGATCCCACAGTGGCACCCAGCGGCAAGCTGCCGCATGCCTCGCCCTCGGTGCGCAAGTTCGCGCGCGAGCTCGGCGTGCCGCTGGAGGAGGTCAAGGGCAGCGGCGCCAAGGGCCGCATCACGCAGGAAGACGTGCAGGCTTTCACCAAGGCGGTGATGAGCGGCGCGGCCAGCACCAAGGCCGCGGCCGCCAAGGCGCCTGCCGGTGGTGGCGGCGGCGAGGCGCTGGGCCTGATCCCCTGGCCGAAGGTGGACTTCACCAAGTTCGGGACGGTCGAGCGCAAGGACCTGTCGCGCATCAAGAAGCTCAGCGGCGCCAACCTGCATCGCAACTGGGTGATGATCCCGCATGTCACCAACAACGATGAGGCGGACATCACCGAGCTGGAGGCCTTCCGGGTCTCGACCAACAAGGAGAACGAGAAGTCGGGCGTCAAGGTGACGATGCTGGCCTTCGTGATCAAGGCCATGGTCGGGGCGCTGAAGAAGTTCCCGGACTTCAACACCAGCCTGGACGGCGACCAGCTGGTCTACAAGCACTACTACAACATCGGTTTCGCGGCCGACACGCCGAACGGGCTGGTGGTGCCGGTGTTGAAGGACGCCGACAAGAAGGGCGTGCTGCAGATCAGCCAGGAGATGGGCGAGCTCGCCAAGAAGGCGCGCGACGGCAAGCTCGGCTCGGCCGACATGCAAGGCGGCTGCATCTCGATCAGCTCGCTGGGCGGCATCGGCGGCACGCATTTCACGCCGATCATCAACGCGCCCGAAGTGGCGATCCTGGGCCTGTCCAAGGGCCAGATGAAACCGGTGTGGGACGGCAAGCAGTTCGTGCCGCGCCTGACGCTGCCGTTGTCGCTGTCCTACGACCACCGGGTGATCGATGGCGCCGCCGCGGCGCGCTTCAACGCCTACCTGGGCCAGATGCTGACCGACTTCCGCCGGGTGCTGCTATGAGCGAAGTCCAAGTCAAGGTGCCGGACATCGGCGATTTCGAGGAGGTCGCGGTCATCGAGGTGCTGGTCAAGGCCGGCGATACGGTCAAGGTCGAGCAGTCGCTGATCACGGTGGAGTCGGACAAGGCCTCGATGGAAATTCCGTCCTCGCACGCGGGGCTGGTGAAGTCGGTGGCGGTGAAGGTGGGCGACAAGGTCAGCGAAGGCTCGGTGGTGTTGACGCTGGAGGCCGCCGAGGCGGGCGCCACAGCGGCGCCCGCACCGGCAGCGGCACCGGCGGCTGCGGCGGCGGCGGCGGCGGCGCTCGCGGCGGCTGCCGCGCCTGCCGCAGCACCGAAGGCGGCTGCGCCTGCGGTCGCGTCCAGCTACGCCGGTGCGGTCGACCTCGAATGCGACCTGCTGGTCCTCGGTGCCGGCCCTGGCGGCTATTCGGGCGCCTTCCGTGCCGCCGACCTGGGGCTGAAGGTGGTGCTGGTCGAGCGCTACGCGACCCTGGGCGGCGTCTGCCTGAACGTCGGCTGCATCCCGTCCAAAGCGCTGCTGCACGTGGCCGCGGTGATCGACGAGGTCAAGCATTTCGCCGACCTGGGCGTCAGCTATGGCGCACCGGCGATCGATCGCGGCAAGCTGCTGGCGCGCAAGAACAAGGTGGTCGGCCGGCTGACCGGCGGACTGGGCGCGATGGCCAAGATGCGCAAGGTGACCACCGTGCGCGGCATCGGCGAGTTCATCGATCCCTATGTGGTCAAGGTGCAGGAAACCTCGGGCGACGGCAAGGACGTGACGGGCAAGTCGCAGACCGTCAGGTTCCGCCATTGCATCATCGCCGCCGGTTCGCAGGCGGTGCATCTGCCCTTCATGCCGAAGGATCCGCGGGTGGTCGACTCCACCGGCGCGCTGGAACTCGGCGTCGAGCCCAAGCGCATGCTGATCCTGGGCGGCGGCATCATCGGCCTGGAGATGGGCTCGGTCTATTCGACCCTCGGCGCGCGGCTCGATGTGGTGGAGATGCTGGACGGCCTGATGCAGGGCGCCGACCGCGACCTGGTCAAGGTGTGGCAGAAGCTGAACACCCCGCGCTTCGACAACATCATGCTCAAGACCAAGACGGTCGGCGGCGAAGCCACCAAGGAGGGCATCCGGGTGAGCTTCGAAGGCGAGCAGGCGCCGAAGGAGCCGCAGCTCTACGACCTGGTGCTGCAGGCGGTGGGCCGCAGCCCGAACGGCAAGAAGATCGCGGCCGAGAAGGCCGGCGTCACGGTGACCGACCGCGGCTTCATCCCGGTCGACATCCAGATGCGCACCAACGTGCCGCACATCTTCGCGGTCGGCGACATCGTCGGCCAGCCGATGCTGGAGCACAAGGCCGTGCACGAGGCGCATGTGGCCGCGGAGGTGATCGCCGGCGAGCAGAAGGGCGACCATGAACTGGCCAGCGCGGCCTTCAATGCGCGCGTGATCCCGAGCGTGGCCTACACCGATCCGGAAGTGGCCTGGGTCGGCCTCACCGAGGACCAGGCCAAGGCCGAGGGGGTGAAGGTCGAGAAGGGCCTGTTCCCCTGGACCGCCTCGGGCCGGGCGATCGCCAACGGGCGCGACGAGGGCTTCACCAAGCTGCTGTTCGACGCAGACTCGCATCGCATCCTGGGCGGCGGCATCGTCGGCACCCATGCCGGCGACATGATCGGCGAGATCGCGCTGGCCATCGAGATGGGCGCCGATGCCTTCGACATCGGCAAGACGATCCATCCGCATCCGACGCTGGGCGAGAGCATCGGACTCGCGGCGGAGGCGGTGCACGGCGAATGCACCGACCTGCCACCGGTCAAGCCGGTCAAGCGCTGATGCTCAATCCCCCGCAGCCTTCACATCGTCCTGCACGGCCGCCACGCGGCGGGCGCCGCTGAAGCGCCGCTGCCAGTAGCTGCCGCTCATGTCTTCCACCCGCACTTCGGCACCGGGCTTGGGCGAGTGGATGAACTTGCCT
>DASXKG010000283.1:0-2188 GCA_036496965.1 Variovorax sp. | reverse complement strand
TTCCTCTTGCTGCTCGGCGCCGGCCTGCTGCCCTTCGTGCCGCCCACCCGCTGGGGCGGCATGCTGCTGACCATGGTGGCCACGCTCGCCACCTTTGCCACGGCACTTCCGCTCGGCCTGCTGCTGGCGCTCGGTCGGCGCAGCCGGCTGCCGGTGCTGCGCTGGCTGTGCGCAGCCTTTGTCGAGGGCCTGCGCTCGGTGCCGCTGCTGGTGGTGCTGTTCATCGCCGCCACGCTGTTGCCGATGTTCCTGCCGGACGGCTGGAACGTGGACCTGTTCACGCGGGCGGTCGTCGCCTTCGCGCTCTTCAATGCGGCGATGGCGGCGGAGGTGTTTCGCGGCGGCCTGCAGCTGATCGGCCGCGGCCAGCTCGAAGCCGCCACCACCGTGGGCCTGAGTGATCTCGCCGCGCTGGCCCTGGTGGTGCTGCCGCAGGCCGTGACCGCCGTGGTGCCGGCGTTGGTGAACATCATGATCGCCGTGATCAAGGAAACGACGCTGCTGTCCGTGATCGGCGTGGCCGACCTGCTGGGCGCGGTCGAGAACGGCGCCAAGTCGCCCGAATGGAACGGCGAATCCAACATCCTGACTTCGGGCCAGGTCTTCCTGGCACTGGTCTATCTGCTGGTCTGCTGGGGGCTTTCGCGCTACAGCCGGCGGCTCGAAACCCGGCGCTGAAGCGCATGGATCCCGCGACGATGACGAACAACCCCGGCACGATGGTGCAGATGCATGGCATCAACAAGTGGTACGGCAGCTACCACGCGCTGCGCGACATCGAGCTGCAGGTGGTCAAGGGCGAACGCATCGTGATCTGCGGGCCCTCGGGCTCCGGCAAGTCCACGCTGGTGCGCACCGTGAACCTGCTCGAGCCCTTCCAGCAGGGGTGGCTGGAGGTCTGCGGGGTGGCGATCGGCGCCGACGAAATCACCCGCGCGAGCCGGCTGGCCGTGAACCGGCGCGTCGGCATGGTGTTCCAGCAGTTCAATCTGTTTCCCCACATGACCGTGCTGCAGAACCTCACCGTGGGCCCCGTGTGGGGCAGCGGCGTGAGCCGGCAGGAGGCGCAGCGGCGGGCCATGCACTACCTGGAGCGGGTCGGCCTCACGGCCCATGCGCACAAGCACCCGGCGCAGCTCTCGGGCGGCCAGCAGCAGCGCGTGGCCATCGCGCGCACCTTGTGTACCCAGCCGCAGGTGGTGCTGTTCGACGAGCCCACCGCCTCGCTCGATCCCGAGATGGTCAGCGAGGTGCTGCAGACCATGGAAGGCCTGGCCGGCGAGGGCATGACCATGCTGATCGTCACCCACGAGATGGGATTCGCGCGCCGCGTGGCGGACCGCGTGATCTTCATGGACCAGGGCCAGGTCATCGAGACCGCGCCGCCCGACGATTTCTTCGAGAGGCCGCAGAGCCCGCGCCTGCGCAGCTTCCTCGGCCAGCTGCTGCCGCACTGAGCACACCGGCGCCCGGCAAGGCGGCCGAGTACCTATTCGGCGCGCATGGTGCTAGATTGGGCCGATGAGCAAGGGTCGAGCGCTCCTCGGCACCGCCGTGCTGTTGGTGGTGGGCGTCTGTGTTGCCGCGGTGTTCCTGATGATGCGAACTTCCACGACGGCGTCGAACGTCCCGACGCCCTACATGGACATCCCTCTTGCCGACATCCCCGCGGGAACCCCGACGTTCATCACGTGGAACGACGCACCTTTCGCGCTGGTGCGCACGACCAGTGAGATGCTCGACGATCTTCAGGCGCAAACCCCGCACACCTGGAACCAGCGCCCGATCCCGGCGGATCGCCCCGCGTTCTTTGTCTATGCCTTGACGAGCCCGGTCCGCGGGTGTGTGGTCCGGTATGCCCCCAAGGGTGCCTACCGTTATGCACCCGAGCGCCTGTGGCAAGGGGGCTTCTACGATCCGTGCCACTTCGCCGAGTGGGACTATGCGGGCCGAGCCATCAAGCAGTACCCGGACCAGGATGCATCGATGCAGGCGGCTGATCTGGCCGTTCCTGCGTTCGAGCTCAGGGGTCCGAACACCTTGCGTCTTCATCATTGAAGCTGCCGCTCGCTGCCCGATGAAGCTCGAGCCGGGTTCAGCTCGTCATCCATGACGTAGCGGAATTTGCTAGACGTTGGCACTTCGGCGATCGCGTTGCAAGCGAGAACTCGGCCGCGAAAAGTTCACG
>DASXKG010000282.1:0-3431 GCA_036496965.1 Variovorax sp. | reverse complement strand
GCCCGTTTTCCAGGGCGCGGCTGACCAGGCAGTAGACGTTCTGCACCGTCGCGATGCGCGGCAGGCCATGCTGCTCGGCCAGCCGCACGAATTCGTGCACGCCGTAGGGGGTTTCGTTCGACAGCCCGATGGCACGCACCTTGCCCGCCTTCACGAGCTTGCCCAGCGCCTCGAGCTGGTCGTGGATCGGGGTGGTCGAAATTTCCTTCTTCGGGTCGTAGTAGAGCTGGCCGAAGGCCGGCGTGTGGCGCTCCGGCCAATGGATCTGGTAGAGGTCGATGACATCGGTCTTCAGCCGCTTCAGGCTGGCCTCGCAGGAGGCGACGATGTCGGCAGGCGTCATGCCGCCGCCCTCGCGCACCCAGGGCATGCCGCGCGAGGGACCTGCGACCTTGGTCGCCAGCACGATCTTCTGGCGCAGGCCGGGGCGCTTGTCGAACCAGCGGCCGAGGATGGATTCGGTGAGGCTGTAGGTTTCCTTGCGCGTGGGCACCGAATACATCTCGGCGGTGTCGATGAAGTCGATGCCGCGCTCGAGCGCACGGTCGAGGATGGCGTGGGCGTCGGCCTCGCTGACCTGCTCGCCGAAGGTCATGGTGCCGAGGCAGATCGGCGTCACCTGGAGGTCGCTGTGACCGAGCTTGATTTTTTCCATGGCTCAAATCGTACCCGCTGGTAGGTGGGTGTGTCGTGCAGTGGACTGCGCGAGCGGGCCGCGGTCCGTATCATCGACGGCGATGTACGTCATTTCACGCATTTCCCGCAGCGAATTCGTTCCGATCCGCCGTCTCGACTACCACGTGCGCCTGTGGGGCGAGCCCTCGCCGGCGCGAGCGCCGCTGGTGCTGCTGCACGGCTGGATGGACGTGGCCGCCTCCTGGCAGTTCGTGGTCGACGCCATGCAGGAGGCGCGTTTCATCGTGGCGCCCGACTGGCGCGGCTTCGGCCTCACCGACGGCGGCCAGGTCGACAACTACTGGATGCCCGACTACCTGGCCGATCTGGATTGCCTGCTCGACCACTACGCGCTCGACCAGCCGGTCGACCTGGTGGGCCACAGCATGGGCGGCAACGTGGTGATGCACTACGCCGGCGTGCGGCCGCAGCGCGTGCGGCGCCTGATCAACCTGGAAGGCTTCGGCATGCCGGAGTTCAAGCCCGAGAAGGCGCCCGAGCGCTACGGCAAGTGGATCGACGAGATCAAGCGCCTGCACCGCGGCGAGATGGCGCTGGCCCGCTACCAGGCACAAGACGGCGTGGCGCGCCGGCTCATGAAGACCAATCCGCGCCTCGACCAGGACAAGGCGGACTGGCTGGCCGCCCACTGGTCCGTCGCCAAGCCGGATCCGGCCGGCGGCGAACAGTGGGAGATCCTGGGCGATCCGGCGCACAAGGTCATCAATGCGAACCTGTTCCGGCTCGACGAGATGCTGGCGCTCTACGCCGCCATCGAGGCGCCCTTGCTGGCCGTGGAAGCCTCCGACGACAGTCTCGGGCGCTGGTGGAAGGGCCGCTACACCCTGGCCGAATACCACGAGCGCCTGAAGCATGTGCGCAATGCCCGCGTCGCGCGGGTCGAAGACGCGGGACACATGCTGCACCACGACCAGCCGGGGCGCGTGGCCGGTTTGATCGAGGACTTCACCTCGAAATAGAGGCCCCGCGCTCGCACATCGACGGCGAGCGCCTTTCGAACCGGCCGGTCGCCCCGACATGAGAAAATATGCGGTTTCCCCGAAACCGTCAGGACACCCCATGGATGCAGAGCAAATCAACCAAATCGGCGCCACCCTTGCGGACCTGAGCGCCCGCACGGTCGATCTACGGAGGTATCTTTGACTACGATGCCAAAGCCGAACGCCTGAGGACGGTCAACGCGTCGCTCGAAGACCCCAAGGTCTGGGACGACCCGAAGAAGGCCCAGGAGCTGGGCCGCGAGAAGAAGTCGCTCGACGACGTGGTGGTCACGCTCGACCGGCTCAGCAGCGGCCTGGCCGACAACACCGAGCTCTACGAGATGTCGAAGGAGGAAGGCGACATCGCCGGCCTGCAATCGATCGCCGATGACGGCGCCAAGCTCGAAGCCGACATCCAGCAGCTCGAGTTCCGCCGCATGTTCAACAACCCGGCCGATCCGCTGAATGCCTTCGTCGACATCCAGGCCGGCGCCGGCGGCACCGAGGCCTGCGACTGGGCCAGCATGCTGCTGCGCCAGTACCTGAAGTACGCCGAGCGCAAGGGCTTCAAGACCCAGATCGAGGACGAGACCCCGGGCGACACGGCCGGCATCAAGGGGGCGACCATCAAGGTCGAGGGCGACTATGCCTTCGGCCTGCTGCGCACGGAAACCGGCGTGCACCGGCTGGTGCGCAAGTCGCCCTTCGACTCCTCGGGCGGGCGCCACACCAGCTTCGCCAGCATCTTCGTCTACCCGGAGATCGACGACTCGATCGAGATCGACATCAACCCGGCCGACGTGCGCGTGGACACTTTCCGCGCCAGCGGCGCCGGCGGCCAGCACATCAACAAGACCGACTCGGCGGTGCGGCTGACGCACATCCCGACCGGCATCGTGGTCCAGTGCCAGGACGGCCGCAGCCAGCACAGCAACCGCGACGTGGCCTGGAAGCGGCTGCGCTCGCGCCTGTACGACCACGAGCTGCGCAAGCGCCAGGAAGAGCAGCAGAAGCTGGAAGACAGCAAGACCGACGTCGGCTGGGGCCACCAGATCCGCAGCTACGTGCTGGACAACAGCCGCATCAAGGACCTGCGCACCAATGTCGAGGTCTCGGCCACGCAGAAGGTGCTGGACGGCGACCTCGATGTGTTCATCGAAGCCTCGCTGAAGCAAGGCGTGTAAATAAATTTTCTGGAGACACTCGATGCTGTTGCGTGATGCCCAAGGCCAACCACTGGCGATCCGTCGCGAGGACTACAGTGCGCCGGCCTACTGGATCGACACGGTCGACCTGACCTTCGACCTCGATCCCGCCAAGACCCGCGTGCTCAACCGCATGCGCCTGCGCCGCAATCCGGATGTCGCGCCGGAGCCGCTGCGCCTGGACGGCGACGAACTCAACCTGGCCCGCGTGCTGGTGGACGGCCAGGGCGCGTCCTTCCGCATGGACGCCGACCAGCTGGTGATCGACAACCTGCCCGACAGCTTCGAGCTGGAGCTGTTCACCACCTGCTGCCCGGCGAAGAACACCAAGCTGATGGGCCTGTTCGTGAGCGAGGACACATTCTTCACGCAGTGCGAGGCCGAGGGCTTCCGCCGCATCACCTATTTCCTCGACCGGCCCGACGTGATGGCCAGCTACACGGTGACGCTGCGCGCCGCCAAGGCCGCCTACCCGGTGCTGCTGTCCAACGGCAACCTGGTCGAGCAGGGCGAGCTGCCCGAAGGCCGCCACTTCGCCAAGTGGGTCGAC
>DASXKG010000281.1:0-2186 GCA_036496965.1 Variovorax sp. | reverse complement strand
CCAGGCGCAGCTGTCGGCCAGGCTCAGGAAGATCGGTCGCAGCGCCGCCCTGCGCGGCTCGGCGGTCTGAGAGCCCGCGGCGGCCGCCTGGCCTGTACCCGCGCGGCGCAAGCGGTTCAGCGCCCCGCTGCGTACAGCGGCTGCATGCGCCACCAGGGCGGCAGCAGCGCACGGATGTCTTCGCGGGCGAATCGATCGTCGAGCAGATACAAAACCCCCTCGTCGGTCTCGCTGCGAATGACGCGCCCGGCCGCCTGCACCACCTTCTGCAGGCCGGGGTAGACGTAGGTGTATTCGTAGCCGCTGCCGAAGAGCGTTTCCAAGCGCTCGCGCATGACCTCGTTGGGTGGGTTGTGCTGCGGCAGCCCCAGGCTGGCGACGAAGGCGCCGACCAGGCGCTCGCCCGGCAGGTCGATGCCTTCGCCGAAGGCCCCGCCCAGTACCGCGAAACCGACGCCCCGGCCGCCCGGCGCGAAGCGCGCGAGGAAGGCGTCGCGCTCGGCTTCGCGCATCCCGCGCTCCTGCGCCCACACGGGCACCTCGGGATGCCGGGCCGCGAAGGCCGCCAGCGCGCTCGCCAGGTAGTCGAAGCTGCTGAAGAAGGCCAGGTAGTTGCCCGGCCGCTGCGCGTACTGCGCCGCGATGAGGTCGGTGAGGGCGGCCAGCGAGCGGCGCCGGTCGCGAAAACGCGTCGAGAGATCCATGGCCACGTGCACGGCGAGCTGTTCGCTGCGAAAGGGCGAGGCTACATCGAGCATGGCGGTGTCCTGCGGCAGGCCGAGCGTGTCGCGGTAGAAGGCGAACGGCGCCAGCGTGCCGGAAAAGCACGCGGCCGAATGGCTGGTGGCGAAGCGGTCTTCGAGGAAAGACGCCGGCACCAGGTTGCGGATGGCCAGGCCCGGCGCGGTGCCCTCGTCGCCGCCCAGGGTCGACTCGAACACCGAGTGCCGGCCGAAGGTCTCGGCCAGCCGCGCGAACTGCAGCAGGTCGAAGAAACATTGCTGCAACGGCCCCTGCGCCTCCTGCGGCCGGGCTGCGAAATGCTCGGCCATGACCGAGACCGCCTCCTGCAGGGCGCGTTCGAAGCGCTCCGGAATCTGCTCGTGGGACTGATAGGCCGCCACCTGATCGCGCTGCAGCAGCTGCCGTTCGCGTTCGAGCGCGGCCAGCGCCTTCCTGATGGCGGCGGGCGCAGTCCGGCGAACGCCATCCGCGTCCAGGGCCCGCAGCTGGGCGGAATACATGCCGCGCGCACGCTCCAGCAGGTTGTGAGCCTCGTCGACCAGCAGCGCCACGCGCCACGCCTCGTCCTTGGCCAGCGCGTGGAGGAAGGCGCTGCCGTCGAAGTAGTAGTTGTAGTCGGCCACCACCACATCGCACCAGCGCACCAGTTCCTGCGCCAGGAAGTAAGGGCAGACCTGATGCGCCAGCGCGATCCGCCGCAGCGCGGGACGATCGAGCCAGGCGCCTTGCACTGCCTCGCTGCGCGCGGCCGGCAGCCGGTCATAGAAGCCACGCGCCAGCGGGCAGGCCTCGCCGTGGCAGGCCCGCCCCGGGTATTCGCAGACCTTTTCGCGCGCCGCCAGTTCGATCACGCGCAGTGCTGCGCGCTCGCGCCCCAGGTTTCGCAGCGCGCCCAGCGCGACGGCCCGGCCGGATGTCTTGGCAGTCAGAAAGAAGATCTTGTCGAGCGCTCGCGCGGGCCAGGCCTTGAGCAGCGGAAAGAGGGTGGCCACCGTCTTGCCGATGCCCGTTGGCGCCTGGGCGAGCATATGGCGTCCCGCCAAGGCGGCGCGGTACACCGCCTGCGCCAGATCGCGCTGGCCGGGGCGGAACTCGCCGTGCGGAAAGCCGAGCGCCTCGAGCGCGCGGTCGATGGCGGCGCGATGGTCGGCCTCTTGTTCGGCCCATGCGATGTAGGCGCCGCAGAGCGCCTCGAAATGCTCGCGCAGGTGCTCCCGCGAACAGCTTTCCTCCTGCACCACCTCTTGCTCGGTCGCCAGGTCGAGGTAGACCAGCGCCACCTCGATCGACGCCAGCGCGTCGCGCTCGCAGAGCATCCATGCGTAGCTGCGGGCCTGCGCCCGATGCAGCGCGCGATGATTCGGCTTGACCAGGTCGAAGTCGCCGCGGAAGGTCTTGATCTCTTCCACACGCCGGCGCTGGGGGTCGTAGCCGTCGGCGCG
>DASXKG010000280.1:0-3772 GCA_036496965.1 Variovorax sp. | reverse complement strand
TCAGGCTTCGGCCCAGCTCGGGCGGCTATGCGGTGGGCGAGACGCGCATCGCGGGTCGGGAAGATGGCGCGAAGCGCACGGTGTCGGCTTTCGTTCAACTCGGCCTTGCGAGCGCGGCCGCGAATCGCTTCGGATCGTACGTGGGTGCGGGCCTCATTGGCACCGGATGGATTGCGGGGCGGGAATCGGACCAGCTCGGCATTTCGGCCGCGAGCGTGCGCAATGGGTCGCCTTACCAGGCTGCGCAGCAGGCGCAGGGACTGCTCGTCTCGCGCACCGAGACCGTCATCGAGCTCACCTATCTGACGGCCCTGGCCAGCTGGCTGAGCGTGCAGCCGGACCTGCAATATGTCCGGCATCCGAATACCGATCTGTCGCTGTCCAACGCATGGGTCGTGCAGCTGCGTTTCGAAGTCACGTTCTAGGGCCTGAAAAATCCCATGCCATCCGCAAACAGCGTCAGCCGACCCTGGCTTGGTCGCGAACCACCCGCATGGTCTTGCCGCTGCGGCCGCAACGGGCGGTCTCTTGCGCGTGGCACTCGATGTGGACCTCGCGCGCGCCCTGCCTCGCCAGGAAGGCGGCCAGCACGCTGCTGGCCTTCGAGAGAGCGAGCTGCGCCGCCTCGCCGTGCAGACCGGTCCGAAGCAGCAGCTCGTGCGGCCCCTGCTGCACCAGCTGGAAATCGAACAGGCCGGCGTCTTCCTCCAGCACCGTGCTGATCGCCAGCGGGAGCACCTTGACGGATCGGCTGCCGTGGCCGGTGTCGAAGCACAGGGTGTCGTCGTCGCGCCCGTCGACCTCGATCGCCGGCATCGACGAACCGCAGGCGCAAGCGAGATCCGTCAGCGTGACCCGGTCGCCCAGGTCGTAGCGCACCAGCGGCTGCACCCGATTGGCCAGGTTCGTCAGCAGCGTCGTGGCACCGGGCTGCCCCGGCGCCACCGCGTGGCCATACGCGTCCACGCTTTCCAGAACGGCCCAGTCGCTGTTCAGATGCAGGCGGCCGCGCCGACACTCGAACGCCAGCGACAGGAACTCCGAGGCGCCATAGCTGTCGGCGACCTGGCACTCGAAGGCCTCTTGCACGAAGCGCCGGGCAGCAGCCGACAGGCACTCGCCCGCGGTCCAGATCTCGCGCGGCGCCAGCTTCAACCGACCGGCGAGGCGCTCCTCCGCCAACAACACGGCGGCACTGGGATAGGTGGAGATGACCGCCGGCGCGAATGCATGGAGCTGCGCCACCAGCGCCGCGATCGGCTGCAGAAACGAGATGCTGCGCAGGCGCATGGCCAGGAGGGGATTGAGCCGGCGCAGGCGTTCGACCGATACCGTACCGGCGAAGTGGCCACCGGTGGCGCCGACCCAGGCGATGCGCTCGCCCAACCCCCAGGGATCCAGCCCGCTGGGCGGGCGCAGCAACGGCCGGCGCCATGATTCGAGCGCGTCGTTGACCGCCATGGCCGCCGCATCCTGGACGAAGAGGCCGGGTTCGCCGGTGCTGCCGGAGCTCTCCCACACCACGTAGCGGCCCAGACACGCCTCGCCGATCTGCCCGGGATCCGAGACGAAGCCCCGCACTGCACTCCGGCCGAGCGCCGGATCGGTCACCCAGGCGTCGAAGTCGGCCATCAATTCGGCCTTGCGCACGATGGGCAGTTCCTCGAGCCGCGGCACTGCCGCATCGCCCTTCGGCCAATGCGCCCGGTAGAACACCGAGTGGCTGCCGGTCCAAGCCAGAAACTCGGCGAGGCGGCGCTCGCTGCGCAGGCGATTCGCTTGCGGCGACGCACGGGTGGCCAACGCCACGTCGGCGGCAATGGCGCAAGCGCGCCAGGCATCAATCCATGCGGCTTGCATGGATCGCCCCGGGACGAAGCTCGGTTTGCATGACTGCATGCTCCCAAACGTGGAGCTTGACAGCAACTCGCCCTCGCCGCTTGACTTTCGTCAAGGCTTCATGCCTGCCGAAAAGTCCGCCACGCATGTGGGCAATTTCCGGAAATCGCCCGTTGCGACCACGGGCCGGGAACGATGCGCTCGGATCACGGCGAAACTGCTAATCTCGTTTCGGCCTCACGGCGACGCGAGCGTGACACGCAAGCGCCAATCCGCCCCCCTACCGCTCCATGACATCCTCTCTCCACATTGCTGTTCTCGATGACGAAGCGGCCGTCGGGCAATTGCTCGCCGACTACCTGGACAGCCAGGGCTTTCGCGTGACGCAACTGCGCAACGGGCGTGCCTTGTTGGCCTTGATGGCGGTCGATCCGCCGGCGCTGGTGCTGCTCGACCTTGGATTGCCGGGCGAAGACGGATTCTCGATCGCTCGCCAGTTGCGCGAACACTGGCGCTGCGGCCTGGTCATCGTCACGGGTCGCGGCGATTCGGTGGACAAGATCGTCGGCCTCGAAGTCGGCGCCGACGACTATGTCACCAAGCCCTTCGAGCTGCGCGAACTGCTCGCGCGCATCAAGGCCGTGCTGCGCCGCGTGGTGTCGGCGCCGCCGCCGGCGGCAGTGCCCGCACTGCCGAGCGGACGACTGCGCTTCGGCGGCTGGACGCTGGACACCACGGCGCGCCGCCTGGACGACGCGCAAGGTGCCGCGATGCCGCTGACCACCGGCGAATTCAACCTCCTGCTCGCCTTTGCCCGGCACCCCGGCCGCGTCCTGTCGCGCGATTTCCTGCTCGACGCCACCCGCGGGCGAGAAGCGACGCCCTTCGACCGCACGATCGACGTGCAGGTCGGACGGCTGCGCAGGAAGCTGGAGGCCGATCCCGAGGATCCCCAGCTCATCAAGTCCGTGCGCGGTGCCGGCTACATCCTGGTGGCGCCGGTCGAGGCCGCCTGAATCGATGAGCCCCCGCCCGGCCGCTCCGAAGGGGGCTCGCACCGCAGTGCGAAGCACAAGGTTGCCTTATGCGCCCCCGCCCCGCCTACTGAAGCAAGGCAGGTGCCGGCGCCAGGCTGCGCCGGACAAAGTCGGCGAGGGCTTCGGCGCGCGGAATGCGGATTTCGCGCCGGCCCTTTTCCACGAACTGGATCAGCTGGCCGCGAGCGAGTTGCGAGAGCGAGCGGCTCACCGTCTCCAGTGTCATGCCCAGGTAGTTGCCGATCTCGGCGCGTGTCATGCGCAACGTGATCTGGTCGGTGCGCATGCCGCGCCGGGCCAGGGCGTCGACCCAGTAGCGCAGAAAGTCCGCCACGCGCGCGTCGGCGGCCAGGGTGCACACGGACATCAGCGAGTCGCGGTCGCGCGCGATCTCCCGGCTCATGGCCTCATGCAAGACGGGCAGCAGCGCGGGCTGCCGGCCGCAGGCGGCCAGCAGCGCGTCGTAACGGACCACCCACACCTCGCCGGTGTCCATGGCAACGGCGTCGCAGGCGTAGCGGCCGTTGGCAATGCCGTCGAAACCCAGCCAGTCGCCACGAAACTTGAGCCCCACCACCTGCTCTCTTCCGTCGGCCGCCAGGTTGACGACCTTGAAAAAGCCCGAATTGAGGATGTAGAGCTTGCCGAATTGCCCGCCCACCTGGTAGATCGACTCACCTGCGTGCACCACGCGGCGCTCTGGTTGCAGCGCCGCCAGGAGCATGGCCATGGTCTCGGCCATCTTCCGACTGGCGTGCCGATAGATATCTGGATGGTCTTTCTGCGTCTCGCCCGTGGAGACGGCCGGGCAAGGCGGCATCCGCACGGCGGCAGGGGCGGCGGCAATGGCAGGGGCGGCGCAGGCAAGCATGGCGAAACCTCGTTGACAGGATGGC
>DASXKG010000279.1:0-6096 GCA_036496965.1 Variovorax sp. | reverse complement strand
CCGGTAGTAGGAGTTCCCGCCGTCGATCACGATGTCGCCGGCCTCCAGCAGCGGCGTCAGCGCCGCCAGCGTGTCGTCGACCACCGCGGCCGGCACCATGAGCCAGATCGCGCGCGGCTTGGCCAGGCTGGAGACGAACGCCGCCAGCGAATCCGCACCGCTCGCGCCCTGGTCCGCGAGCCGGGCCACGGCCTTCGGGTCATGGTCGTAGACAACCACCTGATGGCCGCCGCGCATCAGGCGCCCCGTCATGTTGGCGCCCATGCGCCCGAGTCCGATCATGCCTAGTTGCATCGACAAGCTCCTGAAGGGTTCGATTCCGGGAGATCCCAGGTCGCGCCTCGGCGAGCGAATTTCTCGTCCGGCCGTAGGCAGCGGACGATCATCTGCCCGGGCAGGAAAAAAGTCGAGTGCGCGCGCGTCAGCAGGTGACGCCGCCGTCGATGACCAGGCTCTGCCCGGTCATGAACGCACCGGCCTGCGAGGCCAGGAACACCGCGGCGCCGGCGATCTCGTCGGGTTCGCCGATGCGGCGCAGCGGCGTGCCGGCGGTGCGCCGCTGCAGGTTCTCCGGGTCCTCCCAGAGCGCGCGTGCGAAGTCGGTCCTGATGAGGCCGGGCGCGATGCAGTTCACGCGCACGTTGTGCGGCCCGTACTCGACGGCGAGGTTGCGCGCCAGCTGGAAATCCGCCGCCTTCGAGACGTTGTAGGCGCCGATGACCGGGGAACCGCGCAGCCCGCCGATGGACGAGACGATGATGATCGCGCCGTCCCTGCGGGCGATCATCTGCGGCACCGCGAAGTTGATCAGCCAATGGTTGGCGATCACGTTGTTCTCGAGGATCTTGCGGAACTGGTCGTCCTCGATGCCGGCAAGCGGGCCGAAGTACGGATTGGAGGCCGCGTTGCACACCACGATGTCGATCTTGCCGAGCTGCCGCGTCGACTCATCCACCAGGTGCCGCAACTGCTCCTTGGAGGAGATGTTCGCCGGCACCGAGATCGCCGCACCCTCGCCCCGGGCGCGGTTGATGGCGTCGCGCACTTGCGCGCAGGCTTCGGGCTTGCGCGAGGAGATCACGACCCGGGCGCCGTGCTCGGCCAGGCGCTCGGCGATCGCGCGTCCGATGCCGCGCGATGAGCCCGTGACGATGGCGGCCTTGCCCGCCAGCGAGAACAGGGATGACATGGCGCTGCTGCCCCCGCCCTGGCTACCGGCCGGCGGCCGCGCGCAGGGCCGCGGCGTTGGCGGTGCTTTCCCAGGTGAATTCCGGCTCTTCGCGGCCGAAATGCCCGTAGGCCGCGGTCTTGCCGTAGATGGGGCGCAGCAGGTCGAGCATCTGGATGATGCCCTTGGGCCGCAGGTCGAAATGCGACTGCACCAGTTCGGCGATCTGCGCGTCGGGGATCACGCCCGTGCCTTCCGTGTAGACGGTCACGTTCATCGGCTTGGCCACGCCGATGGCGTAGGCCACCTGGATCTGGCACTGGCGCGCCAGGCCGGCGGCGACGATGTTCTTGGCCACGTAGCGCGCGGCATAGGCGGCCGAGCGGTCGACCTTGCTCGGATCCTTGCCGGAGAAAGCGCCGCCGCCATGCGGACAGGCGCCGCCGTAGGTGTCGACGATGATCTTGCGGCCGGTCAGCCCGCAGTCGCCCTGCGGTCCGCCGATGACGAAGCGGCCGGTCGGGTTGATCAGGTAGCGCGTGTCCTTGAGCCACTCCTTGGGCAGCACCGGCTTGATGATTTCCTCGATGACGGCCTCGATGAACGAGGCCTTCATCTTGGTCGGCGTCTCGCTCTGGTCGGGATGGTGCTGGGTGGAGAGCACGACGGTGTCGATGCTGTGCGGCTTGCCGTCCACGTAGCGCATCGTGACCTGGCTCTTGGCGTCGGGGCGCAGGAAGGGCAGGCGGCCGTCCTTGCGCAGCTGGGCCTGGCGCTCGACCAGGCGGTGCGCATAGTAGATGGGCGCGGGCATCAATTCGGGCGTCTCGTCGCAGGCATAGCCGAACATCAGGCCCTGGTCGCCGGCGCCGGTGTTCAGGTGGTCGTCGCTGGCGTGGTCCACGCCCTGCGCGATGTCGTTGGACTGCTTGTCGTAGCAGACCATCACGGCGCAGCCCTTGTAGTCGATGCCGTAGTCGGTGTTGTCGTAGCCGATGCGCTTGATGGTGTCGCGCGCGACCTGGATGTAGTCGACATGCGCATTGGTCGTGATCTCGCCGGCGAGCACCACCAGGCCGGTGTTGGTCAGCGTCTCGGCGGCGACGCGTGAACGCGGGTCCTGGGCGAAGATGGCATCGAGGATGGCATCCGAGATCTGGTCGGCCACCTTGTCGGGATGGCCCTCGGAGACGGATTCGGAAGTGAAGAGGAAGTCGTTCGCCATGTCTTTGAATCTCCAAACAGTTCAATCGGCGCGTTGCCAACCTGATGGAGTCTTGGCGAACGCTTTAGCAGTGGTGTTTAACGTCGCCCTGCAAGTAGTTCCATAACTCAGCGACAATTGCCATTCTATTCGAGCCGCGAGCTATGCTCGCGCGCGTCTGGTCAATCCCCTCATGCGTCGATGATCTTTCTGTTCCGTCTGCTCGCCCATGTGCCGCTGCGCTGGATGCATGCGGCCGGCGCGGGCCTGGGTTGGCTGGTCTGGTGGACCGCACCGGACTATCGCCGGCGCTTCATCGCCAACGCCGAGAGCGCCGGCTTCACGCCGGCGCAATACCGCCCGGCGATCGCCGCGGCCGGCGAGATGGTGGGCGAATTGCCCTGGATCTGGACCCGGCCGCAGGGCAGGAGCCTGTTGCCGCAGATCGCGCGCTGGGACGGCATCGAGGCCTTCGAGGCCGCGCTGGCCGCGCGCAAGGGCGTGATCCTGGTGTCGCCCCACCTCGGCAGCTGGGAGACTTTCGGCCAGGCCGTGGGCGAGCGCTTCTTCGCGGCCTACGGGCCGATCACCGCCTTGTTCAGGCCGGCGCGCAAGAGGTGGATGGCCGCGCTGATCGCCGGCTCGCGCGACCGCCCCGGCCTGCGCACGCTGCCCACCACCGTGAGCGGCGTGCGCGGCCTGATCCGCACGCTGCGAAGCGGCGGCTACACCGGGCTCTTGCCCGACCAGGTGCCCCCGCTCGGCCAGGGCGTGTGGGCGCCGTTCTTCGGCCGGCCGGCCTACACGATGACGCTGCTGCCCCGGCTGGCGCAGCAGACCGGCGCCAGCGTCTTCCTCGGCGTGTGCGAGCGGCTGCCGCGCGGCGCCGGCTATGCGATCCGCTTCGTGCCCTTTGACGGTACCGCGATGAGCGACCCCAAGGCCACGCCCGAAGCCGCGGCCACCGCGATGAACGAAGGCATCGAGCAGCTGATCCGCAGCCTGCCGGGCCAGTACGTGTGGGACTACGCGCGCTACAAGCAGCCGCGCGCCGAGCCGGCCGCGGAGGCGCAGGCGGCGCCATGAGCCTTTCGTCCAAGCTCGGCATCGGTTTCATGCGCGCGCTGGCCCATGTGCCCTTCCCGATCGTGCGCGGATTCGGCGCGCTGCTCGGGCGCGTGCTGCATGGGGTCGCGCTGTCCCGGCGCCGGGTGGTCGATGTCAACCTGGCGCTGTGCTTTGCGGACAAGACGCCCGCAGAACGCCGCCGCATCGCGCGCGAGACCTTCGTCTACGTGGCGCAGTCCTGGCTCGATCGCAGCTGGCTCTGGCATGCACCCGAGGAGGTCGTCGCGCGCCACCTGAAAGTGGTCGGCGCGGCGGCCGAGATCGACGAGATCGCCAACGGGCAGGAGCCCATGATCCTGTTCGCGCCGCATTTCTACGGCCTCGATGCCGCGGCCACGGCGCTCACCATGCACACCGCCCGGCCCTCGACCACGATCTACACCACGCAGCGCGATCCGATGGTCGATCAATGGATCAGCGAGGGGCGCAAGCGCTTCGGCAACGTCATCACCCTGAACCGCGTCGACGGCATCAAGCCGATCCTGGCCGGATTGCGCAAGGGCGGCCTGCTGTACCTGCTGCCCGACATGGATTTTGGCCGCGACCAGACGGTGTTCGTGCCTTTTTACGGGGTGCAGGCAGCCACCGTGCCCTCCCTGTCCCGCTTCGCGCGGCTGGGCCGGGCGAAGGTGGTGCCGGTGGTCGCCAGGCTGACGCCCGACGGCTACGAGATCGAGGTGCTGCCGGCCTGGCAGAGCTTCCCGAGCGAGGATGCCGTCGCCGACACCGCGCTGATGAACCGGCGCCTGGAGGGCTACATCGACACCATGCCCTCGCAGTACTACTGGGTGCACCGGCGCTTCAAGACGCGGCCAGAAGGCGAGCCCACGGTTTATTGAGGGCGCTGGAGGAAGGCCTCGATCTCGCCTGCGACGAAGAGCGGCCGCTCATGCACGATCCAGTGGGTGGCCCCGGGCACGCGCCGGATGTCGATCCTCGGCACGTACGCCTCCAGGCCGTCGAGCAGGCCCGGCAGCAGCGCCACGTCGTCGAGGGCCCACAGGACCAGGGTCGGCCGGTCCACCGTCAGGCGTTCGCGCGGCAGCTCGGGCAGTTCCGCCCCCGGCCTGATCGGGGTCACCCGGTACAGGTTGCAGCCGCCCGTGAGGCCGGCGCGCCATACCGCGCGGTACTGATCCTTGACCGCGTCGGTCAGCCAGCCGAAGCCGTCCGCGCCGGCCTTCATGCCCTCGAAGAAGGGCCACAGCCGGCGGAAATCGTCGGCGGCGAGCAGCGCCTCGGCATCGGGCCGGGCGAGGAAGTTCATGTAGGCGCTGGCGGCCTGCTGCGCCGGGTTGTCGCGCAGTTCGCGGGCGAAGGTGCCCGGGTGCGGGGAATTGATGATGACCAGGCGGCCTAGCCGGTCGCCGAAGCGGTTCGCAAACCCCCAGCCGAAGGCGCCGCCCCAGTCGTGCGCCACCAGCGCCTCGATGCGGCCCGCGGGGTTCTCGCTGGCCGCGAGTTCGGCGATGTCCTGCACCAGCAGGTGGGCCCGGTAGGCCGCCACCTCCACCGGCGAACTCGATCGCTCGAAGCCGCGCAGGTTCGGCGCGATGCAGCGAAAGCCGCCGTGCTCGGGGGCTGCGAAATACGCCAGCAGCGGATCCCAGATGAACGCGGCTTCGGGAAAGCCGTGCAGGAACACCATCAGCGGCCGCCCGGGCGCGCCGGCCGCGCGGCAGCTCAGGGTGGTGCCGTTGGCCAGCTCACGCTGGAAGGTCTCGATCATCGGTTGTCTCCTTCGTCGCCGGCTCGTCCTGCGGGTGCGCCCAGCGCCACAGCAGTTCTGCCGCTTCGTCCACGCCCTGCGATTTGAGCGCCGAGAAGAGTTTGACCTCGCCGCCCCCGGCCTGCAGTCGCGCAATCGACAGCGCCTTGGCGCCTTCGGAGCGGGTGAGCTTGTCCGCCTTCGTCAGCAGCACCAGGAACTTGAGACCGGCCTCGACGCGCGGACGGATCACGTCGAGCAGGATGTCGTCGAGCTCGGTCAGGCCGTGGCGCGGATCGCACATCAGCACCACGCCGCGCAGGTTCTCGCGCGTCATGAGGTAGTTGCCCATCACTCGCTGCCAGCGCAGCTTGGCCTCCTTCGGCACGGCCGCGTAGCCATAGCCGGGCAGGTCGGCCAGGACCGCGTCGTCCACCCTCTGCTTGCCCACGCCGAACAGGTTGATGTGCTGCGTACGGCCCGGCGTCTTCGAGGCGAAGGCCAGCCGATGCTGCTGGGTCAGCGTGTTGATGGCGGTCGATTTGCCGGCGTTGGAGCGGCCCACGAAGGCGATTTCGGGCAGCTCCATCGGCGGCAGGTGCTCGAGCTGCGGCGCACTGGTGATGAAGTGCGCGGTATGCAGCCAGCCCAGCGCGATGCGCGAGCGCTGGGCTTGCGCGGCGTCGATGAGGGCTGCCCCTCGGGTGGGCGCGCGCGAGGAGGGGGCAGCGGGCTTGCGCGGCGGGGTGGTCATCGATGAGCTTTCGGAACGGGGCGCCATTGTAGAATCGCCGGGTTTTGCGCCCTCAATTCCAAGCCCCCGATATGAAGTTGTTTGCCCCTATCCTGCTTGCAGCCCTGTTGGGCCTTGCCGCCAGTGCCGGCTTT
>DASXKG010000278.1:0-1971 GCA_036496965.1 Variovorax sp. | reverse complement strand
AACGTTTCGACATGACGGTGGCACCGAAGCCCAAGGACGTGGGCCTGCTGTCGCTGCGCACGCCGGTGCGGGTCTACGGCAGCTTCAAGCGCCCGGACTACCAGATCGAGAAGGGGCCGCTGCTGGCGCGCGCCGGCGGCGCGCTGGCCCTGGCCGCGGCGGCGCCGTTCGCCGCCCTGGTGCCGCTGGTGGAGACCGGCCCGGGCCAACCCACCGACTGTGCGGCCGTGCGCGAGCAGGTCGGCTCGGCCGCCACGCGCGCTGCCGCGCCGGCGCCGGTCAAGGCCAGGAAGTGACGTCAGCCCCGGATCACCTCGAAGCGCCGCGCGAGGCAAAGGGCCGCGGCAGCAGCGTGCCGCTTCTGGCCGGTGCGGCAGTCGGCTTGCTCGCGCTGCCGGCGGCACGCATGGCCTGAGCGCAGGTGGCTTCGCCCTCGCCCGCGCGCAGTGCCGGCAGCAACAGCGAAAGTCCGCCGGTGGCGCCCGCGATGCCGATGTTCGCGGCCTGGCGCACGGCGCCGCGCGGGTTCAGGCTCAGCGCCGGATTCTCGAGCGGGCCGGTGAGCAGCACCAGGTCGACCAGGCTGCCCGGGTTGAGGTCCAGCCCGCGCTTGACGCGCGGATGGAAGGCCAGCTCGAGGGTCTGCCGATTCAGGTCGATGTTGCCGCTGGCCGAGACGGCGATCTGCTGCGTCTCCAGGGCGATCGAGCGGTCGATCGGCGCCACGCCCTGGCGCAGCGGCAAGCGAGCGACCGCGCATGGCACGAGCAGGTTCTCGCGCGGTGTGCTGCTCGGCAGCAGTCCTTCGAGCACGCGCGACACCAGGTCGCGGCCGAGCGCGGCCGAACGTCCGGTCAAGCGCACGTCGCGCGCCGTGAAGAGCACATTGCCGGTGGCCGAAGCGGCCAGGCTGCGCGGCGTGCGCCCGGCCAGCGCGAGCTGCAGCTGCAGGTCGACCCGGCCGCCGTTGAAGCGCCGGCTGCCGGTGCGCCACGCATCGAGCCGATCGACCGACAGCGCGCTGGCATCGAGCTTCAGCTCCACCCGGGGTGGCGCGCCGACACCGGGCACCAGCTCGAAGTGGCCCGCCACCTGTCCGCCGAAGGCGCCGAAGGCCACGGGCTCGATACGCAGGCGCTCCGGCGTCGAGGCGACCCGCGCGCTGAATCCGTCGATCGTCGGCACGCCTGGCAGGCGCAGGCTCGCGACCTTGAACGAAAGGCCGAGCGGCAGCGGCGGCAAGGTCGGCCAGGGCAGCGGCGTGTCGCCGAAAATCGGCCCGCGCGCCGAGGCGCCTGCCGCCTGCGCGGCGGGCGTCGTCGGCGCCTTCAGCCAGGCGCCCAGATCGAGCGATTCGGCCGACAGCGCGGCGTCCAGGCGCGCCGTTTCAGAGCCGCCTTGCAGCGTCGCGCTGCCGCCGAGCGACTGTCCGGCGATGGTGATCCGCAACGGGTCCAGGCGCATCTGTTCGCGCGTGCGCACGATAGTGACGCTGGCATCCACCGGCATCGGCAAGGACGGCAGCGCAATCCCCAGTCCCAGCAGGCCCGCGTCGGATTCGAGCCGCAGCGCCACCTGGGCCTTCAGTTCTCCGCCATGCACCCCGCTGCCCAGGCTGCCCTTGGCAGAGCCGGAAGCCTGGTCGCTCGCAAAACGCAACTCGAAGGGCCAGCCATCGCTGCGCCCCAGCGCCACCAGCGCGCCGGTTTCGCCCTCGATCGTCCAGTGCGACTGGCCCAGCAGGCCCGCCGCGCGCAAGCGGGTCTTGTCGTCCGCCGTGGCCAGCGACAGCGTCTCGAAATCGAGCGTCTGCGTGCTGCCCTTGGCGAGGTTCTCGAAGCTCAGGCGCAGGCCGGTGGCATCGATCTCGTCAAGGGCGACCGACGGTGCCGCGCCGCCGGCAGGCCCCTGCTCTTCGCCCTGCCCTTCGTTCTGCCCTTCGAATTGCCAGTTGGCCCTTCCGGCGCCATC
>DASXKG010000277.1:0-4072 GCA_036496965.1 Variovorax sp. | reverse complement strand
GCAGCGTCGAGCAGTGTCTGGCCTTCTTCCACCTCGATGGTGGCGCCCAGCGGTTCGATGGTGAGTTGATAGCTCATTAAGTAACCTCCGTGCTTCGCACTGCGGTATTCGCCTCCGGAGCGGCCGAGCGGCTCATGGCGTGCCTGCCGAATCGTCGGAGTTCAGCTGAACGAAGCCTCGATGCCGGTCAGGCCCGGCGTGCGGAAGCGGATCGCGTCCTTGTGCCTCAGCCCGTTCCCGGCCAGGGACTTGGCCGGGTCGGGCCTCCACGGCTGGCCCGACTTGAGCCACTGCACCTGCGTCCAGTCGATCTTCGCGAAGTCGGGGTGCCAGCCGTAGATGCCGGGCAGCACCGCCGTGGCCAGCGCACCGAAGGGCGTGTCCGGCGGCAGCGGCAGGCAGTAGGGCGCGCAGAACATCAGGTGGTCTTCCCAGCCGATGTAGAGCAGCGGCGCGGGAAAGTTCTCGCGCAGGTCCCGGGCCGGGAACGCATAGGGCTTCAGGGCGACGACGCTCATTTCGCATCTCCTGCTTCGGTCGCGGCGGCGGGGGGTGGATCGCCGCGCCAGGCCGCGAAGTTCTTCTGGTCTTCCGAGCCTTCGAAATCGAAGTTGTCGCGCCCGACGCTCATCTCGTAGTAGTCGAGCACCGCGAGCAAGGGATCGAAGCCTTCGGCCGTCGGGTCCGTGCCGGGCTTGAAGCAGTGGCCCTGGTAGATCTGGTGCACCGGCAGCCACGACTGCACGTACTTCTCGGGCTCGTGATCGAAGATGCCCTTGCAGTGGTCGCTGCAGAAGTGGTACTTGTCGCCCAGGTAGTCCGACTCGCGATAGCAGATCTTGCTGGCGTCCCCCGGCTCCGTGAAGAGCATCGGGATCTGGCAGGTCGTGCACAGCATCGGCAGCGTCTTGCTGTAGAAGCGGTTTCCCTTGGCCGCTTCCGCGCCCCAGTGTTCGAGCCGCGGACGGTAGTACTTGTCGAAGGTCTGCGGGTATTTCTCCGAAAGCCACGCCATCTCGTCTTCCTTCGGGATCCAGGTGTGGAAGGGTGCGGCCGCGTTGTAGTTGTAGAAGGTGGCCCAGGCCTGGTGGCTGATGTGGTCCTTGCCCTCGCAGGCGTCCTTCCACCCCTTGGGCTCGCGAATGCCGTAGCGCGCCAGATCCTTGAAGAGCGCGCCGCCGTTCTGCTCGGCGTACATCTCCCAGGCTTCCTTCCAGCTCATGACGCGCTTGGGCAGCATGTAGTCCTGCATCATCGCGACCAGCGTCAGGAGCCGGTAGCCGCGCCAGAACCACTTGTCGATCCAGCCCTGGATGATCGGCACATTGGCCGGGTCCTGCTCGAGCATGAACTTGATGCATTCGATGCCCAGGGTCATGTGGCGCGACTCGTCGCTCTGCGCCGAGAAGCCGAAGGTCACCGTGGACATGTCGCCGTTGTGTGCCGCGCCCGACATGAAGGGCACGAACAGCAGGTTGGTCAGCACGTATTCGAACGAGAAGCTCACCGCGGTGAGGAACTCGAACGGCCCGCCGGTGATGGCGTCCTCGAAGAAGGACTTCGGCACCGAGAGGTACCAGACCCGGTCGAACCAGTGGTTCGCGTGGTGCATGCCGTTGAAGTACTTGTTGTAGTGCGAGATCGCATGCGTCTCGGTCTGGTAGTGGCGCAGTTCGTCGATCGACTGCATCTGCGCGGCGACGCGCGCGCCCTCGCCGGTGAATTGCCGCCCCACATGCGCGAAGCCGCGGTGGGCGTAGTACTCCAGCGGCGTGACGCCCTGGATGAACAGCTTGAGCGCGTTGACGTAGCGCGCGTCGCTCACGCCGAGCTGGCCGTTGTTCTGCGCGAAGGCCTCGATCACCGCGTAGAGCTTCTTTTCCTTTTCGCCCTGGTATTTCCAGTAGGCGTCCATCGTGAGGCGAAACGGGTCCTGCCACTTGTCCCAATCGTGGATCTTGATGCCTTCGTACTTGTCGTACGGAAACACTTCGTCCATCGGCTGATAGCTGGTCTCCCAGCCCAGGCCGCGCGTCATCGCGGCGTAGCGGTCCTTCAGACCGAGCTTCTTCTTCACGACACGGGTGTCCATGGCTTGTCTCCTTGAGAGCGTTCGTTGGGAATCAGTGGCGCCAGCTCAGGGTGAGCTGGTCGTCGTCTTCGTCGATGTGCCCTGACAGCGTCACCAGGTTCACGTGGATGGCCTGCAGGTCATAGGCCCGGCCGGTCAGCTCCTCGATCGTGGCGCGGCGGATCGTCAGCCGGTCGGGCGCGTCGATCTTCACCAGGCCGGGCGAATGCACGACCATCGCGTCGGGGTTGTCGGCGACGATGGCGTCGACCACCGGGCGCGACTCTTCGTTGTGCTGGAAGGCGATGAATACGTTGGACATGGGTTGAGCTTTCCTGGGATGGGTGGTGCGCAATGCGTCAGGCGCCGACGCCGGCCTTGCGGCAACGCTCGGCCAGCTTCGCTCGCGCCTCTTCCAGCGCCTCCTGGCCGGCGTCGCCGAGCGCCAGTTCGGCCACAGGCGCCAGCGCGGCCCGGGCCCGTTCGGTCCATGCCTGCACCCATTGCGTGATCAGGCGTTGGTTGGCGGGCGATTCGGCGGCGGCGGTCTTGAGCACCGCGTCGACCCAGCGTGCGCTTTCGTCATGCCACTCCGGCATGAATGCCGTCAGCATCGCGACGGCCGTGCCGCCCCGCAGGGCCACGTGGTCGTCGATGAAGCTGCCGTAGATCAACGGGTACAGCAGTCCATCGAGCGCGACGTTCTGCGCGACGAAAAGCTCGAAGGGGTCTTTCACCACGAAGGTGTCTTCGACGTAGCGGCGAAGCACTTGCCAGCGCGGGTCGGCCAACCAGGCGTCCTTGCCGTCGTCCAGCACCACGGCGTCGTCCAGCACCAGGCCCAGGCGGGTCAGGTACTGCGCCACGCCCAGGTTGTCCATGGCATGGAACATGGCCGGGGCCGTGAACGCGGTGCCCCAGCCGTAGGCACAGATGGCCGAGTTGTTCATGTTCGCGCCCCATGCTGCATGGCGCAAGGGCATCAGCACCTGGAGCGCCTTGTGGCGCACGTCGTCCGGGATCTTGGCGACCATGTCGCGTGCGTCGACGAACTGGAAGTTCGATTCCATCGCGTCCTGCTGCCGGGCGCGGGTGATGGTCCAGGTGGCGTAATAGAACTGGCGCGGATCCTTCAGCGCGTACCAGTCCGCCAGCACGACGGCGCTGCGCGAGGCGTCGAACAGTTCGTGCTCGGGGTCCCAGGTCGGTCGATAGTGGAAGTTGGCCGCCGGCTGCGCGCCCATCGTGGCTTCCTGATAGCGGGAGGCGGTTTTGTCGCCGCCGATGTAACCCGCCACATGGGCGTAGGTCTGGCGCAGCGGCGTGATCTCGCGTGCCTGCAGGTCGATATTCATGCGGTTTGTCTCCTGGGGTCGTTGGGATGGAATGCGTCGAACGAAGTCAGTTGCCGAGGCGCTGCACGCGGTGGCTGGCGCAGAATTCGGCGAAGGCCCGCGCCGGCAGCAGCAGTTCGACTGCCAGTTCCGGCCAGCCGATGGAAAACTCGAATGCCACCAGCCCATCGGCGCGCTCTTCGATCACGCGCACGAACTTCAAGGAGGTGTCGCACGGGAGCGCTTCGCAGGTCAGCGTGGGAGCGACGCTCTTGGAGGAGGTGTGGGTGTGGTGGGTCACGCCGAATCCATCGCATGGGCTGTGCCAGAAAACGCCTTCGACCGAGATAATCTCGATAAACTAGGGTAAACCACGAAATCATGGGGGTCCGATCCCTGGCGCTCGCCCGATTCATTGCCATTGCCGGAGCAGAAGACTCGGGATTACTGCAGTGCATCATGATGAAATGCGCAAGTGGCGGCCCGCGAAATTCATCAAATCAGCAATCCGCTGGATGATGGGGCCTTGCGACCTGCGCGCTTATATCTCGATAATCTGCACATGAACACTTCCGCACCGCCACTGCCGTCGGACGCCGATCTGCGCCGGCTGGTCCATTTCTCGGCGGGTGACGGCCGCATCTGGCTGGCCGGCCAGCGCATGGTG
>DASXKG010000276.1:0-1945 GCA_036496965.1 Variovorax sp. | reverse complement strand
ACGGCCACCATCGAGGCGGGCGAGACGCCCGCGACCTCGGTGCTCGCGGGCCAGGCCGAAGTCGTCGTCAACGGCAAGTTCGCGCAGTTCGGCGGCCGGCTGATGGTGCAGGTTTCGGACATGCTGCTGGGCCAGTTCGTGGACAACTTCCGCGTCGCCGCGGCCGCGCTGCCGGCACCGGTGGCCGCCGCTGCCCCGGTGGCCGGTGCCGCCACGCCCACGGCTGCCGTCGAGCCTGCGCCGGCGCCCGCGGCATCCGAGCCTGCCCAGGCCAAAGAAATCAATGCGCTCGCCATCGTCTGGCACCTGGTGAAAAGCTGGTTCGCGGGCCTGTTCGGCAAGCGCGCCTGAACCGGGGTGCCCTCATGACCGAAGCCGAGCTCAGGGAGTCGCTGCAGCGCGCCGGCTACATCGCCGACGAAGCCCTGGCGACCACGCTCTGGCTGGCTGGGGAACTGGAGCGCCCCTTGCTCGTCGAGGGCGACGCCGGCGTCGGCAAGACCGCGCTGGCCGGCGCACTGGCGCGGGCCCAGGCGCGGCTGCTGGTGCGCCTGCAGTGCCACGAAGGCCTCGACCTGTCGCAGGCCGCCTACGAATGGAACTACGGCCGCCAGCTGCTGGCGATTCGCCTCGGCGAGAGCCAGGCGCAGGGCCTGAAGGAGGCGGACCTGTTCTCGCGCGACTACCTGCTGGAGCGCCCGTTGCTCCAGGCCATTTCGAGCGATGCGCCCTGCGTGCTGCTGATCGACGAGATCGACCGTGCGGATGAGGCCTTCGAGGCCTTCCTGCTCGAGGTGCTGGCCGACTACCAGATCACCGTGCCGGAACTCGGCACCCTGCATGCGAAGCATGTGCCGCAGGTGGTGCTGACCAGCAACGGCACGCGCGAGCTGTCGGACGCGCTGCGCCGGCGCTGTCTCTACCACTATCTCGACTATCCCAGCCTGGCGCGCGAGATCGCCATCGTGCGGGCCACGCTGCCGCACGCCGAAGGCGCGCTGGTCGAGCAGGCGGTGGCCTTCGTGCAGCGGCTGCGGCGCGAAGACCTCGGCAAGACGCCCGGCGTGGCCGAGACGCTCGACTGGGTGCGCGCGCTGCACCGGCTGTCCTTCAAGGCGCTGCCCGACGATCCGCACGCGCTGGCCGGCACGCTGGCCTGCCTGCTCAAGACGCGCGAGGACCGCTTCCAGCTGGGTGAAGACCGGGTGCGCCAACTCATCGAAGGGCGGCGCTCTGTTGGCGTGGCCGAGAAGGCAGCCCAACCCGCGCCGGCGTCGACATCATGAACAACACCGTGGCGCGTCCGCTCGAGAGCATCGCCGGCTTCGCCGCGCTGCTGCGCGAGCACGGCATGAAAGTCGGCATCGCCGAGCAGCAGGCCTTCGTGGAGGCCGCGTTGCGGTTGCCGGTCGAGCGCGCCGCGCGGCTCGACCCGGCCTGGCGCGCGATCGCCTGCCACGACGTGCGCGACTGGAAGCGCTGGCCCGAGCTGTTCGAGCGCTATTGGTATCCGCAGCGCGGGCTGGGGCGCAGCAAGGTCAGTGGCCAGACCCGTCCGGCGCGCAATCTGCGCCAGCTCGTGCAGAGCCTGCACGAGAGCTTGGAGGGGGGAGCGCCCCGGAGCCGCCCGGGCGGATCTGATGCAGCCCTCGACGCGCCCGTGGCCTTCGATGACACGGACAGCGGCCTGGCGCGCGCGCAGGGCGGTAGCAGCCGCAGCGATGCGCTGCACGACCGGTCGCTCGCGCAATGGCTGCCGCAGGACCTGGCGCTGCTGCAGAGCCTGGCCGAACGGATCGCGCGCCGCCTGCGCCGGCGCCTCACGCGGCGCTGGCACGACGATGCGCACGGGGGGCGCCTGGACATGCGCCGCACCTTGCGCGCCAGCCTGCGCACCGGCGGCCTGCCCGTGCATCCGGTCTGGCGCGCGCCGCGGCGCGAATGG
>DASXKG010000275.1:0-3341 GCA_036496965.1 Variovorax sp. | reverse complement strand
CCACGTCCCAAGTCATCGAATATTCCTTCCCATCATCCAGAAGTTGAAGCGGAACCAGGCCGACGCCGGGCCGCCCCAAGGCGGCCTGCGGCCCCCTCGGGGGGCAGCGACCCACACGCAGTGGGGGAGCGTGGGGGCCACATTCAAGCGCTGAGCTTGTCGGTCCGGGCGTTAACCAGCGCCTCTGGCTGGTTCGCTTCGACCCAGGACTCGTTGTTCAAGGCAGCCTGCAGGCGGACCTCATCGAGCTCATTCGTCCACTTGGCGACCACGATGGTTGCCACGCCGTTGCCGACCAGGTTGGTCAGGGCGCGCGCCTCCGACATGAAGCGGTCGATGCCCAGGATCAGCGCCAGGCCGGCCACCGGCACATGGCCGACCGCCGACAAGGTGGCCGCCAGCACGATGAAGCCACTGCCGGTGACGCCGGCCGCGCCCTTGGACGTGAGCAGCAGCACGGCCAGCAGCGTGATCTCCTGCATCAGCGTCATCGGGGTGTTGGTGGCCTGGGCAATGAACACCGCCGCCATCGTGAGGTAGATCGACGTCCCGTCGAGGTTGAACGAGTAGCCCGTCGGAATCACCAGCCCGACGGTCGTCTTGTTGGCGCCCAGGTTCTCCATCTTCTCCATCATCCGCGGCAGCACCGATTCGGAAGACGAAGTGCCCAGCACGATCAGCAACTCTTCCTTGATGTACTTGACGAATTTCCAGATGCTGAAGCCGTGGAAGCGCGCAATGAGCCCGAGCACCACGAAGACGAAGATGAGACAGGTCAGGTAGAAGGTGCCCATCAGCTTGCCGAGCGAAAACAGCGAGTCGATGCCGTACGCGCCGATGGTGAAGGCCATCGCGCCGAAGGCGCCGATGGGCGCCACCTTCATGATGTAGCCGACGATGCCGAAGAGCACGTGCGAGCCCTTCTCGATGACGTCGAACACGAGCGTGCCGCGGCCGCCGAACTTGTGCAGCGCGAAGCCGAACAGGATCGCGATCAGCAGCACCTGCAGGATCTCGCCCTTGGCGAAGGCGTCGACGATCGTTTCCGGGATCACATGCATCAGGAAGCCCACGGTGCCTTCCATCTTGCCCGGGCCGGTGTAGGCCGCCAGCGACCGCGTGTCGAGCGAGGCCGGGTCGACGTTCATGCCGGCGCCCGGCCGCAGCAGGTTGACCAGGACCAGCCCGACCACCAGCGCGATGGAACTGACCACTTCGAAGTACAGCAGCGCCAGGCCGCCCGTCTTGCCGACCTTCTTCATGTCCTCCATGCCCGCGATGCCGATCACCACGGTGCAGAAGATGATCGGCGCGATCATCATCTTGATCAGCTTGATGAAAGCGTCCCCGAACGGCTTCATCGCCACGCCGGCAGCGGGAAAGAAGTGGCCCAGGATGACGCCGATGATGACCGCCGCGATGACCTGGGCGTAGAGCGACCGATAGATGGGCCGTTTGGCCGCCGGCGCAGCACCGGTGGCAGGCGGCATGGATGTGGATGTCATTCGATGTCTCTTTTGTCGGGTGGATTTGAAATGTATCGGAATGTCAAAAATCCGGAGTCTGGCCCAAAAAAACCCGCCAGCGGCGGGTTTTCGCGGGGTCGACCAGCGTCGATGCCTCAGTGCATGTGCAACCCGCCGTTGACCGAGAAGTCAGCCCCGGTGGAATAGCCGCCTTCATCGGTCGCCAGCCAGGCGATGATGGACGCGATCTCGCTGGGCTCTCCGAGCCGCTTGACCGGAATCGTGCCGACGATCTTGTCGAGCACTTCCTGGCGGATCGCCTTCACCATCTCGGTGCCGATGTAGCCGGGGCTGACGGTGTTGACGGTCACGCCCTTGGCGGCCAGTTCCTGGGCCAGCGCCATCGTGAAACCATGCATGCCGGCCTTGGCGGCCGAATAGTTGGTTTGGCCGGCCTGGCCCTTGGCGCCATTGACCGAGCTGATGTTGATGATCCGGCCCCAGCCCTTTTCCACCATGTCGCTCACCACCTGCTTGGTGACGTTGAACATGCTGTTGAGGTTGGTCTCGATCACCGAACTCCAGTCTTCGGGCGTCATCTTCAGGAACATCCGGTCGCGCGTGATGCCCGCGTTGTTGACCAGCACGTCGATGCTGCCGTGCTCCGCCTTGGCCTTGGTGAAGGCCTCGACGGTGGACTGCCAGTCGCCGACATTGCCGACCGAGGCGTAGAAATCGAAGCCCTCGGCCTTCTGCTCGGCCAGCCACTTGACGAAGTCGCGGGTGGGGCCGCAGCCGGCGATGACCGTGAAGCCGTCCTTGTGGAGGCGCTGGCAAATGGCGGTTCCGATGCCACCCATGCCCCCGGTGACGTATGCGACTTTTTTGCTCATGAGATTTCCTTGGGTGATTTGCGAACCTGTGCAGGCGCCAATCACTTTAGCGAATTTTCTCCTTGATCTCCGATGAGGAAAACACTGAGCCCCATTTGCAACTTGGTGTCACAGGTGGTCCATATACTGATTCGATGTCCTCCATCGCGCTGATCGATATAAGCAAATCATGGAGCGACAGCACCGCCCTGCACGCGCTGAGCTTGCGCATCGAGGCGGGCTCGTTCTGCGTGCTGCTGGGGCCGTCGGGCTGCGGCAAGTCGACCACGCTGCGAATCCTGGCGGGACTGGAAACGGCGACGGCCGGCCAGGTGCTGATCGACGGTCGCGACGTGTCGACGCTGCCGCCTGCCGAGCGCAGTATCGCCATGGTGTTCCAGAACTACGCGCTGTTTCCGCACCTGAGCGTGGCGGAGAACATCGGATTCGGCCTGTCGGTGCGCAAGACGCCGGCCGCGGAAAGCGCGCGCCGCCTGCACGACGTGGCGGCGCTCCTCGGCCTCGGCGCGCTGCTCGATCGCAAGCCGGCGCAACTCTCCGGCGGCCAGCAGCAGCGCGTGGCGCTCGGCCGGGCCTTGGTGGCCCAGGCCAAGGTCTGCCTGACGGATGAGCCGTTGTCCAATCTCGACGCCCAGTTGCGCCAGGAGATGCGCCGCGAGTTGCGCGAGCTGCAACGCCAGCTGGGGCTCACGGTCGTCTATGTCACGCATGACCAGAGCGAGGCGATGAGCATGGCCGACCAGGTGGTCGCTTAGAGGGCAGCGGACAAGACCTGGCTGGACGGCTTCTACAAGGCCTTCATGATGAACAGCCGGACCGGCGGCAAGACCTGGGGCATTCCGTTCCAGCGCTCGACGGTGGTCATGTACTGGAACAAGGAGCTGTTCAAGGAAGCCGGTCTCGACCCCGAGAAGCCGCCGGCCAACTGGGTTGAGCTGAAGGCCGCCGCCACCAAGCTGACGAAGAAAGACGCCAGCGGCAA
>DASXKG010000274.1:0-4725 GCA_036496965.1 Variovorax sp. | reverse complement strand
GGCCGAACCCAGGCCTTCGAGGGTGGTGATCGCGCGCCCTGCGACGCCATGCGCCGGAATCACGCAGGCCCGCGCCGCCACGCCATCGACCCACACCGTGCAGGCGCCGCACTGGCCGAGCCCGCAGCCGTACTTGGGGCCGTTCAGCCCGAGCGCGTTGCGCAATACATGGAGCAGCGAGGCCTCGCGCGAAGCCGCGATGTCATGGGCGTGGCCGTTGACCGTCAGCGCGAGCGCCACCGCAATTCAGACGATGTCGGTGGACTGGATCCGCTTCACACCCTTGGCGGCCATCTGCTTCCAGGCCGCGGCCAGCGAGCCATTGAGGTCGATGGCGCGGGTGGCGTCCTCGATCACGTAGACATTGAAGCCGGCCTTGCGCGCATCCATGGCGGTCCAGGCGACGCAGAAATCGGTGGCCAGGCCGGCCACGAACACCGTCTTGATGCCGCGCGCCTTCAGGTAGCCGCGCAGGCCGGTGGCGGTCTTGTGGTCGGCCTCCTCGAAGGCGGAGTAGCTGTCCATGTCCCTGTGGAAGCCCTTGCGGATGATCAGCTGCGCGGTCGGCAGCTTCAGGTCCTTGTCGAGCGCGGCGTCGTCCGTGCCCTGCACGCAGTGGTCCGGCCAGAGCACCTGCGTGCCGTAGCTGAGCTTGGTGGTCTCGAAGGGCTTCTTGCCCGGGTAGCTGCTGGCGAAGGAGGCGTGGCCGGGCGTGTGCCAGTCCTGCGTCATCACGATGTTCTGGAAGGAGTCGGCCAGCTTGTTGATGATCGGCACCACTTCGGCGCCGCCCTTGACCGGCAGCGTGCCGCCATCGATGAAGCAGTTCTGCACGTCGACCACGATCAGCGCCGAATCGGCCCCGGGCTTGATCTTGGCGGCTGCAGCGAAGGCACCGGGCCCGAAGCCCAGGCCGCCCATCAGGCCGAGGGCTGCGGTCGACTTCAACAGGGTTCTGCGATGGGTGCTGTGCATGAGGTTCTCCTCGGTTGATGAAAGGGGCTAGACACTCAAAGAGGGCTAGACACTCAGATAAGCGCGGCGCACTTCTTCGTTGCTCGCCAGGTCGGCCATCGTGCCCTGGTAGCGGATCTGGCCTTTTTCGAGCACATAGGCGCGGTCGGACACCAGCTCGGCGAAATGCATGTTCTGTTCCGACAGCAGGATGCTCACGCCCTCGGCCTTGAGCTCGAGGATCATCTGCGCCATCTGCTCGACGATCACCGGCGCCACGCCTTCGGAGGGTTCGTCCAGCAGCACCAGATAGGGATTGCCCATCAGTGTGCGCGCCACCGTCAGCATCTGCTGCTCCCCGCCGCTCATGCGGCCGCCGGGACGGTTCGGCATCTCGCCCAGATTGGGGAACAGCTTGAACAGGCGCTCGGGCGTCCACAGCGGCGCCGCGCTGCCGTCGCCCCAGCGGCGCGCAGCCTGGCGCCCGACCTCGAGGTTCTCCATCACGCTCAGGTCGGTGAAAACGCGCCGGTCTTCCGGCACGAAGCCCAGGCCCAGGCGCGCCGCCACATGCGGCTCGCTTTTGGAGATGTCATGGCCGAGGAAGCGGACCGCACCGCGCCGCTTGGCCAGCATGCCGATCAGGGCCTTGAGCGTGGTCGACTTGCCGGCGCCGTTGCGGCCCATGAGCGCCACCACCTCACCGCGCCGCACCGCGAGGTCGACGTCGTACAGGATCTGCGCGGCGCCGTACCAGGCGCACAGGGCCTTGGCTTCGAGCAGGAAGTCGCTGTCGCCGGGATTCATTGCGGCAACTCCTCGGCCGTCTTCTTCTCGAAGGTCTTGCCGCTGCCGAAGTACACCTCCTGCACCTTGGGATGGTCGCGGATCTCCAGCGGCTGGCCCTGGGCGATCAGCCGGCCGCGCGCCAGCACGATCATCCGGTCGGCGTAGGCGAAGACCACGTCCATGCTGTGCTCGGTGAAGAGCACCGCCATGCCGCGCTCGATCACCAGTTGCTTGGTGAGTGCCATCAGTGAATTGCGTTCCTTGGGCGCCATGCCGGCGGTGGGCTCGTCCATCAGCAGCAGCTTGGGGCTGTTGGCCATCGCGATCGCGAGCTCGACCCGTTTCACGTCGCCGTACGCCAGCACGCTGCAGGCGCGCTCGGCCTGCGCCTTCATGCCGACCTGCTCGAGCAGCGCCAGCGCCGGGTCGCGCTGGTGGTCGGCGGCCCGGCGCCAGGCGGAGAACAGCCGGTGCTCGTGCGAGAGCAGCGCCATCTGCACGTTCTCGACCACCGTCAGCGAGGCGAAGGTCTCGGCGATCTGGAAAGTGCGGCCCACGCCCAGGCGCCAGATCTGGCGCGGCTTGCGGCCGATCAGTTCCTGCCCGTCGAGCCGGATCGAGCCACGGTCGGCCTGCAACTGGCCGTTGACCATGTTGAAGGTGGTGGACTTGCCGGCGCCGTTGGGGCCGATCAGCGCCAGCAGCTCGCCCGCGGCCAGCTCGAAGCTGATGCCGTCGACGGCCTGGACGCCGCCGAAGGATTTGCCGAGGTCTTGGACTTGGAGCAGGCTCATGGACTTGGGGCCCTTCGCAGGGCGGGGGCCCGGGCAAGGCGACACCCCTTCATGCCTTCACCTCTTCAAGCTGAACGCCATCCACGCCCCGCCGCTTGCGCTCGAACAGCTGCTTCGCAAACCCCGCAATCCCCTGCGGAAACAGCAGCACCAGCAGCAGGATGATGCCGCCCAGCGTGGCCTTCCAGTAGTCGGTGTTGCGCGCCACCAGGTCATGCAGCCAGGTGAAGGTCACGGCACCCACGATCGGGCCGGCCAGGGTCTGGATGCCGCCCAGCATCACCATCACCAGCCCATTCACCGACTGGTCGATGCCGAGCGACTCCGGCGAGATGCTGCCCTTCGAGAAGGCATAGAGCCCGCCGGCCAGGCCCGCGGCCGCACCGGCGATCACGAAAGCCACCCATTGCATGCGCTTCACGTCGATGCCGATCGCATCGGCGCGCAGGGGGGAATCGCGCCCGGCGCGCAGCGCATAGCCGAAGGGCGAATACAGCACCCGGCGCAGCCACAGCACGGCAAAGCCGACCAGGAGCAGCGTGAGCCAGTAGTAGGCCCGCTTGTCGGCCAGCCAGGCCGCCGGCCAGACGCCGGTGAGCCCGTTGCTGCCGCCGGTGAAGCTGTCCCACTGGAAGACGATGGCCCAGGTGATCTGGGCGAAGGCCAGCGTGAGCATCGCCAGGTAGACGCCCGCCAGCCGCACCGCGAACCAGCCGTAGACGAAGGCGCCGACGGCCGCCACCAGGGGCGCGATGATCAGCGCCAGTTCCATCGGCAGGCCGGCGGCGCGCACCAGCAATGCCGCCCCGTAGGCGCCCAGGCCGAAGTAGGCGGCATGGCCGAAGGAATGCATGCCGGCCGGCCCCATGATGAAGTGCAGGCTGGTTGCGAACAAGGCGGCGATCAGCAAGTCGATCGCCAGCACCGTGGTGTAGGGCGAGCCCGCCGTGAGCAAGGGCAGCGCCACCAGCAGCAACCCGAACACGGCCGCGGCGACCAGGTAGGCCTTGCCGGGCCGGCGCAAGGGCTCCTCCTGCATGCCGATGTAGCGGCTGGCCGCCTGCGGCCGCCCGAACAGGCCCCAGGGGCGCCAGACCAGCACCACCGCCATCACCAGGAAATCGACGCCCAGCGTCAGCTTGGAAAACGAGATGCTGACACCGAACAGCTCGACCACGCCCAGCCAGATGCAGATGGCCTTGATCTCGGCGATCAGCAAGGCCGCGGCAAAGGCCCCGGGAATCGATCCCATGCCGCCCACCACCACCACCACGAAAGCGGCGCCGATGGTGTTGATGTCCATCTCCAGCGTGGCCGGTTCGCGCGGCAACTGCAGCGCGCCGCCCAGGCCGGCCAGCAGCGCGCCGAGCGCGAACACCGCGGTGAAGAGCCAGGCCTGGTTGACGCCGAGCGCACTGACCATCTCGCGATCCTGCGTCGCGGCGCGCACCAGGGTGCCGAAGCGGGTGCGCGTGAGCAGCATCCAGACCAGCCCCAGCACCACCGGCCCGACCACGATCAGGAAAATGTCGTAGGAAGGAAACTGCCGCCCCAGGATCGCGACCGAGCCCGACAACCCGGGCGCGCGCGGCCCGAGCAATTCGTCCGGCCCCCAGAGCCACAGCACCGCGTCCTTGATCACCAGCACCAGCGCGAAGGTGGCGAGCAGTTGGAAGAGTTCGGGCGCCTTGTAGATGCGCCGCAGCAGCACCACCTCGATCAGCGCGCCGAGCACGCCGACCGCCAGCGCCGCCAGCAGCAAGGCCGGCCAGCAGCCGAAGCCCCGGCCCAGCCGGTCGACCAGCGTGTAGGCCAGGTAGATGCCCACCATGAAGAAGGAGCCATGGGCGAAGTTCACGATCCGCGTGACGCCGAAGATCAGCGACAGCCCCGCTGCCACCAGGAACAGCGAGGACGCGCTCGCCAGCCCGTTGAGCAGCTGGACGATGAAACCGGAAAAGCTCATGGCCCGTTCGGTGCGGCGAGTTCAGTCAGCCTGCCAGTCAGTCAGTCCGGGGCGCGCGACTTCTTGAGGTCGGCCGCCGAAGGCTGGTACTTGGCGTCACCGCCGTCGAGGTAGACGTAGTCGACCATCACGCCCTTGCCGCCGTCGTTCTTGGTGCGGCCCACGTAGGCGCCCATGGTGGACTGGTGGTCTTCGGGGCGATAGGTGATCCGGCCGAAGGGC
>DASXKG010000273.1:0-3401 GCA_036496965.1 Variovorax sp. | reverse complement strand
CAGGGCCGACCACTTGTCGAAGGCGTCGCGCGCGTAGGTCCAGCTTTCGAAAGAGCTGGCATAGCCGTCCAGCCAGGCCTGCGCCGCGGTCGAAGCGCCCTTGTTGAGGTCGGCCGCGTACTTCAGGCCGATCTCGGTGTCGGCGCATTCACCGACCACAGCGCCCCTGGCGCCGTCGAGAAACTGCGCCTCCAGGCCGGTCTGGCCCATGTAGGGGGTCGACCCGGCGGGGCGGCCGGAGGCCGCGCCGGACCCCATTTCTGCAACGAAGCCATAGGGCACCGCGGTGCCGGCCAGGCTTTTGAGCGTGCTGGTCGGCACCAGCGAAGTGAGTGCCAGGCGGACGCGCAGCACCCCCGGGCCTGCGGCGTCGACCACTTGCACCGAAGGCTGCAGGGCGCGCACCAGGTCGGCATGGAAATAGTCGATCAAGGTCTTGAGGTCGCTGGGATCGACCGGACTCGGGTTGCTGACCGGCGTGATGTAGACCTTGATGCGCTCGATCATGACCTTGTCATAGCGCTTCCAATCGACGCCCGCCTGGCGCCAGCACAGCAGGCCGCCGCTCGCGCTGGTGATCTTCAGCCGCCCGGGATCCGTGAGGAAGCCGACGTCGGCGATCTTGTCCTTGCTGTCCTCCGGTGCGATGACGCTGCCTCCGTTGCCGGGCGCCGCACAGCCCGCCAGGAAGACGGCCACGACCGAGATGGAAATCAGGGAGGTGCGAAGCAGGTGGCGTGATGTCACTTCGAATCCTGAAGGATGGATGGGGCGCATCAGTAAGGCGCCGGCACGGCGGTGTAGTAGACGCCGTTGGCTCCATAGTACGGCCTGAACCAGTTGTTGCCGACCTGGTAGTAGTTGATGCCGGATTGGTTCACCACCACCGCACCGGGCGGGATCGAGGCGTAGTTGACGCCCATCTCGTAGTGGGCGATCGCGGCACCGGCCGCCAACCCGACGACCGCACCGGCGGCCACCGCGCCTGCGCAGTCGTAGCAGCCCGCGTGGTAATAAGGCACCGCGACCGGCACGTGGTAAGGGGCATAGCCGCCGTAGCCGTAGGCAGGCGGCCGGTTGGTGCTGAAGCCGCCGGCGGTCGTGTGGACAGCGCCGTAGCCTTCGACGCCGCTCGTGTGGCCGCCGTACATGTTGGTGTGGCTGTAGCCGCCGAACACGTTGGCCGAGGTCGAGCCGCCCCAGCGGTTGTCGTGGGTGGCGCCCCCAAAGCCGCCATAGGAGTGACCGCCGAAGCGGTTGGCGCTGGCCCAGGCAGCGGCCGGCGCATGGAAGCCCGCGCTCATCAGCAGGGCGGCCAGGACCGGAAGAAGGGTCTTGAGGGTCTTGAAGTCGTTCATGAGGCTGCTCCTTGATCAAGCATTCAATGCGCCTTGGCTGCCTTCTTCACGCCCGGCGGCTGCGGCACCGCGAAGTCGATCTTCTTCGCGTTGGCCGCGTCCGGCGCCGAGAAGGCATCGGCCGCCACCACCGGGTCGAGCTTCCAGTTGGAGAACTGCACGTCGTGGCGCAGCATCAGCGGATCGCCCTTGAACACCGCGCGCATGCGGCGCGGCAGCTTGTCGTCGGCACCGATCCAGATCTGCATGAACAAGCTGTCGCTGACCACCGCAATCATGTCGGTGGTCGTGCCGCCCACCACCTTCGACTGGCCGATGTAGAAAGCCTTGGTCAGGCCCTCGGCGATGTTGTTGTACGGGTCGGCGCCGATCACGTCGGCAAACGGGAAATAGATCGCCGCCTTCTCGAAGGCGGCCTTCAGCATCAGGTCGACCGTCGGCGGCGCGGCGGTCACGGCCACCAGGTTCTCGGCCGGCGCGAAGGCGGTGATGGTCTTGCCGTCATAGGCGTATTCGGCTGCCGGGCCGTCGCCCAGCGTCACCACGCGCAGCTTGTCGGGCCGCTGCAGCAGCACCTCGGATGAGGTGGAGTAAGCCAGCGCCGGTCCGAGTGCGCTCGGACTCTCGTAGGTGACCACGGCAGTGAAGGCCAACGAGCTGGCGCCGGTGAGCGCCGTGCTCATCGCATGCAGCAGTTCCATCGCCTTCGGTTCCAGCGCGGGCGCAGCCGGTGGTGCGGCCTTGTGCACCGCGTGCTTGGCGGGCGTTGGGGTCTGGGCCTGTGCATTCCCGGCAGCGCTGGTGCCGAGCGCCACAGCACAGGCCAGCAGGGGGCCGGTGATGAATCTGGATCGGAGCATGTTCATCCTTCAGGTTGACGCCAGCTTAGGCTTGGCGGTCGGGGTGGCCCATCGGGGCGCCCACGGGATCCGGGCTCGTGCGCACACGCAAGCCCTAGGTGCTGCCACGCAGTCGGTCGATATCACTTGACCTCCGTGCAGGCGCGGTGTACGGCCGCTCGCAACTGCCGCACGCTGACCGGGCGCTCGATGAAATCGGTCGCCTCCAGCCTGGCGATCTCGACGGCGGTGCGGAACGCCGTGTGCGGGCCGAGAACGATCACAGGCAGGCCTTCGCCGCGGCATCTCAGGTCGCGCACCATCTGCAGGGTGGCGGCTGGATCGAGATCGGCCGAGGCGATCACGCAGTAGCCGGGTCCACGTGGTGGATTCGCCAGCAGCGCGTCGCTGTCGTCGACAAAGACAATCGAATCCACGCTGTGCGCGAGCGCCGTTTCGATCCATCCCCGCTCGCGGGGACTGGGTTCGATGACATAGACGTTAGTTGGCATGAGTTCCGCGTGCGGTACGGACCATGAACACCGCTTCGGCGGCCGCTTCGTCTCCCTGCGGTTCGTCCGACCGGTCCATGGTGAACCGGCGCGGCGCGCGGGTCTATCCCGGCGACTACGCACGGCCACGTACGTGGGACGGGCCGACGGCGAGACGCGACCGGCGGGGCGGCACACGCCTACGTGGGCGGCGGGTCGATCTTCAGGCGAAGCAGCTCGGTGATCGAGCTGACGCCGAGTTTTTCCAGCAGCCGGCTGCGGTGCTGTTCGACCGTCCGGTGGCTGATCGCCAGTTCCTTGGCGATCACCTTGCTCGGCATCCCCTTGAGCGCCAGATTCATGACCTCGCGCTCGCGGGCGCTCAGGGCCGCGACCCGCTTGGCGAGCGCCTGCTGCGCGTCGCCGCCCGAGCGCGGCAGGGCGTTGCGGCGCAAGGCCTCGTCGATGGCATCGAGCAGCTGCTGCTCACGGTATGGCTTCTGGACAAAATCCACCGCGCCGTTCTTGACCGCCTTGACCGCCATCGCGATATCGCCGTGGCCGCTGATGAAGACGATCGGAATCAGGGCGCCCATGGACGTCAGCCGCTCCTGCAGCGCCAGCCCGCTCATGCGCGCCAGGCGCACGTCCAGCACCAGGCAGCCCGGCCGATCGGGATCGAAGACCTCGAGGAAGTCCAGCGCCGAGCTGAA
>DASXKG010000272.1:0-3677 GCA_036496965.1 Variovorax sp. | reverse complement strand
AGGGCGCCGAAGTACCGTTCGTACACCACCTGGCCGCGGTGCAGCACCAGGATGCCGTCGGCGTAGGTGCGCTCGAGCATTCGGGCGAAGTCCATCGGCTCGCCCTCGCTGCTGCAAAAGGCGATGCCGCCGAGTTCGCGCGCTGTCGCGGGCAGGGGGCTGGGCGGGCCGCCGCCGCGCCACACGTTGGCGGTCGGCACCGTCTCGCGCACATGCGAGTAGCCCCAGCGCGTGCGCGGAAAGACGCTGCCTTCCGGGTCGTCGAAGGTCACCAGCTTGTCGGCCGGCGGCGGAAAACCCTGCATCCAGCCGAGGGCGGCGACGGAGGTGGCCGCCGGATCGGGCAGCGGCTCGGGCGGCTCGGGCGCCACGGGGGCCAGGGCAGCCATCAGCGACCGCTGAAGCGTGCCGGCCGCTTCTCGACGAAGGAGCGCACGCCTTCGGCCGCGTCCTCGCTGTTGGCCAGGCGCTGCTGCACGGAGATGAAGTCCTCGACCGCGGCCAGCGGACCCTGTTCGATCGCCTTGATCACGTTGAGCCGCGTGGCCACCACCGCCAGCGGCGCCTGCGCCGCGATGCGCTGCGCGATCGCCAGGGCCTCGTCGAGCTCCTGGCCGGCCGGCACCACGCGCTGCACGAAGTTCAGCCGCAAGGCTTCGGCGCTGCCGAATTCGTCGGCCGTGAGCAGGTGCAGCATGGCATTGCCGAGGCCGGCGCGCTCGGCCATGCGCAGGGTGGCGCCGCCGGTGGCCATGATGCCGCGCTGCACTTCCATCTGCGAGAAGCGGCAGTTGTCGGCGGCGACCACGATGTCCGCGCCCAGCATCAGCTCGATGCCGACCGTGAAGCAGATGCCCTTGACCGCCGCCAGCATCGGCTTGCTGCGGCGACGGTAGCCCGGCAGGCCGACATCGTGCGGCTCGACCAGGCCCGGCGGAATCGCCTTCTCGCCGCGCCGCATGTACTCGGCCACCGCCGGCAGGTCCAGCCCGGCGGTGAAGTGGTCGCCGAAGGCATGCAGCACGCCGACGCGCAGTGCCGGATCGTCGTCGAGCCGGGTGTAGGCCTCGGCCAGCTGCCTGAACATCGGCGGCGTCCAGCCGTTGCGCTTGGCCGGGCGGTTGATGCCGATCAGCAGCACGTGGTCGAGCACCTGGGTGTCGATGCAGCCTTCGGCGGGCGGGGTGGTGGGGGTGGCGCTCATTCTTGTTTCCGTGCTTTGCTGCGGCCTCAGTATTTGTAGACGCCGTGCTTTGTTTTACGGCCCAGTTGGCCGGCCGCGACCATTTCCTTGAGCAGCGGACAGGGCCGGTACTTCGAGTCACCGAACTGCTCGAGGTAGACCTCCATCACGGCCAGGCAGACGTCCAGGCCGATCATGTCGGCCAGCGCCAGCGGGCCGATGGGCTGGTTGCAGCCGAGCTTCATGCCCGCGTCGATGTCCTCGGCCGTCGCGATGCCTTCGGCGAGCACGAAGAAGGCCTCATTGATCATCGGTACCAGGATGCGGTTGACCACGAAGCCCGGGGCGTTCTTCACGGTGATCGGCGACTTGCCCAGCCGCTCGGACAGGGCCTTGACCGCATCGTGCGTCTGGTCGCTCGTCAGGTAGCCCCGGATGATCTCGACCAGCGCCATCATCGGCACCGGGTTGAAGAAATGCATGCCGATGAAGCGGTCGGGGCGCGTCGTGGCGGCCGCCAGCTGCGTGATCGAGATCGAAGAGGTGTTCGACGCAATGATCACTTCCGGCGCCAGCATGTCGTCGACCTGCTTCAGGATCTTCAGCTTGAGCGCGTGATTCTCGGTCGCCGCCTCGATCACCAGCTGCGCCGCCTTCAGGTCCTCGTAGTTCGTCGACCCCTTGATCAGCGCCAGCGCGGCGTCCTTCTGCTCGGCCGTGAGCTTGTCCTTCTTGATCAGGCGATCGAGGCTGCCGGCGACGGTGGCGATTCCCTTGTCCACCGCCGCCTGCGCGATGTCGACCATCACCACCTGCACGCCCGCCACGGCGCAAGCCTGTGCGATGCCGTTGCCCATCGTGCCCGCGCCGATGATGCCGACTGTCTGGATCTTCATGAGAAAACTCCTTGAATGAACGAATTGGAAAAAAGCGGGAAATCGGCGGCACCCGCCTCGGCGGGGCCGTGACGGACATTGTGATTTAAAGTGCGCCGTCCACACTGAACCCACGCGACGGATCCGCAGCCATGACCACCCTCGGTACGCCCCTTTCCCCTTCTGCCACCCGTGTCATGCTGCTCGGCTCGGGCGAACTCGGCAAGGAAGTGCTGATCGCGCTGCAGCGCCTGGGTGTCGAGACCATCGCGGTCGACCGCTACGAGAACGCCCCCGGGCAGCAGGTGGCGCACCATGCGCGCACCATCACGATGAGCGACCCGCTGCAGCTGAAGGCGCTGATCGAGGCCGAGAAGCCGCAGTTCGTGGTCCCCGAGATCGAGGCCATCGCCACGCCGATGCTGCAGCAGCTCGAAGACGCCGGCGTGGTGCGCGTCATACCGACCGCGCGCGCCGCGCGCCTCACGATGGACCGCGAGGGCATCCGTCGCCTCGCCGCCGAGACGCTCGGCGTGCCGACCAGCCCCTATCGCTTCTGCGATTCGCTGGCCGAGTTGCAGGCGGCGATCGATGCCGGCATCGGCTACCCCTGCATCGTCAAGCCGGTGATGAGCAGCTCCGGCAAGGGACAGAGCAAGATCGACGGACCGGCCGATGTGCGCAAGGCGTGGGACTACGCGATGGCCGGCGGCCGCGTCAGCCACGGCCGCGTGATCGTCGAAGGTTTCATCGACTTCGACTACGAGATCACGCTGCTGACCGTGCGCGCGCGCGACGGCACCGGCACGGTGAGCACGCAGTTCTGCGAGCCGATCGGCCACGTCCAGGTCAGCGGCGACTATGTCGAGAGCTGGCAGCCGCATGCGATGGCGCCGGCCGCGCTGGCCCGGGCGCAGCAGATCGCGCAGGCCGTGACGGACGATCTCGGCGGCCAGGGGCTGTTCGGCGTCGAGCTGTTCGTGAAGGGCGATCAGGTCTGGTTCAGCGAGGTGAGCCCGCGGCCGCACGACACCGGCATGGTGACGATGGCCACGCAGTGGCAGAACGAATTCGAGCTGCATGCGCGCGCCATCCTCGGCCTGCCGGTGGACACCACGCTCAAGAGCGCGGGTGCCAGCGCCGTCATCTACGGCGGCGTGGATGCCACTGGTATCGCCTTCGATGGCGTGGCCGAGGCGCTGGCCGTGCCGGGCGTGGACCTGCGGCTGTTCGGCAAGCCCGAGAGCTTCGTCAAGCGGCGCATGGGCGTGGCGCTGGCGCATGCCGCCGACACCGACACGGCGCGGCGCAACGCGAAGAAGGCCGCTGCGCTCGTCAAGCCGCGCCTCGCCTGAATATGGCCCCCACGCTCCCCCACTTCGTGTGGGTCGCTGGACGAGTCGCCGCGAGACGCGGCGGCTCTTCCGCCCGTCCAAGCGCGCGCAGGCGCGCTTGGAGCCGCGGGCGTCAGCCCCTCGGGGCGCAGGCCGCCTTGGGGCGGCCCGGCGCCGGCCTGTAAGCGGCCTGCTGTGAACAAGCTGCTCATGCACCCGGCCGCCAAGCCGGTGCTGTTCCTGTTGTGCCTGTTGCCCTTCGCGCGGCTGGTCTACGGCGCCATG
>DASXKG010000271.1:0-4371 GCA_036496965.1 Variovorax sp. | reverse complement strand
CCCATCCTGCCGATGCAGACCACGTCGAGCTACATCATGAGCAAGTCGTGGGCGGAGGCGAACGGCGCCGTAAAGCCCGCGAGCGTGAAGAACAAGGTCGAGAATTTTGCCACCAATAACGCCGATGGCACCGGCCCGTTCAAGATCAGCTCGCGCCAGGTAGGTGTAAAGACGATCCTCGTGCCGAACGAAGCCTGGTGGGGACCGAAAGAGCACAACCTGACCGAAGTCGCTTTCACCCCCATCCAGTCCGACGCCACCCGGGTCGCCGCGTTGCTCTCGGGCGAACTCGATATGGTCTATCCCATCCCGCAGCAGGACGTGGCGCGCGTGAACGCGACCGGCAAGCACAGCGTGCTCACGGGTTTTGAGCTCCGCACCATGTTCCTCAACATGGACCAAAAGCGCGACGAGTTGCTCGAATCCAACGTCAAGGGCAAGAACCCGTTCAAGGACAAGCGCGTGCGCCAGGCCTTCTACCAGGCGATCGACATCGTGGGCATCCAGAAGACGGTGATGCGCGGCGCCTCGCGGCCCACCGCGCTGATGGTCGGGCCGGGCGTCAACGGCTGGAACGCAGAACAGGACAAGCGCCTGCCCTACGACGTCGAGGCCGCCAAGAAGCTGCTGGCCGATGCCGGCTATCCGAACGGCTTCGAGGTGACGCTGAACTGCCCGAACGACCGCTACGTCAACGACGGCCAGATCTGCCAGAGCGTGGCGGCGAACCTGGCCAAGATCGGCGTGAAGATCGACCTGGCCACGGAAACCAAGGGCACCTACTTTCCGAAGATCCTGCGCCGCGACACCAGCTTCTACCTGCTCGGCTGGACGCCCACCACCTATGACGCCCACAACGCGCTGACCTCGCTGATGGCCTGTCCGGACGACAAGGGCACCGGCCAGTTCAACCTGGGTGCCTACTGCAATCCGAAGCTCGATGTGCTCATCAACAAGATCCAGTCGGAGACCGACAAGCCCAAGCGCGACGCGATGATCAAGGAGGCCTTCGCCATCCATTCCGACGACATCGGCCATCTGCCGCTGCACCAGCAGTCGCTGGCCTGGGGCGTGAGCAAGAAGGTCGAGCTGACCCAGCTGGCGGACAACTTCATGTTCTACAAGTGGATGAGCATCAAACCTTGAAAACCCTGGCCCGCTGGCTGGACAGCGACGTAGGACACAGCTTCCGCAGCTCGCCGGTGGCGATGGCGGCGGCGGTCATCGCCTTCGCCTGCATCTTCTGCGCTGTCTTCGCCGGCTGGGTGACGCCGCACGACCCCTTCGATCTGGCGACGCTCGAGCTCGGGGACGCGCGCCTGCCGCCGGCCTGGAATGCCGAGGGTTCGAGCAAGTACCTGCTGGGTACCGACGACCAGGGGCGCGACATCCTCTCGGCCGTGATCTTCGGCGCCCGCATCTCGCTGATCGTCGGGCTGGTGTCGGTCGCGTTGTCGGTCATCGCCGGCGTGTTGCTCGGCCTCCTGGCCGGGTTCTGGGGCGGATGGCTCGATGCCTTCCTGATGCGCGTGTGCGACGTGATGCTGTCGTTTCCGCCGATCCTGGTGGCGCTGCTGATGGCCGGCGTCGGACGGGCGCTCTTTCCGAATGCGCCGACTTCGGTCGCCTTCGGCGTGCTGATCATCGCGATCTCGCTCACGGGCTGGGTGCAATACGCGCGCACCGTGCGCGGATCGACCCTGGTCGAACGCGGCAAGGAATATGTGCAGGCCGCGCGCGTGACCGGGGTGGCGCCATGGCGCATCATGGTGCGCCACGTGTTGCCGAACGTGATGGGTCCGGTGCTGGTGCTGGCGACGATCCAGGTGGCGACAGCCATCATCACCGAGGCCACGCTGTCTTTCCTCGGTGTCGGCGTGCCGCCGACCTCGCCGTCGCTGGGCACCCTGATCCGCGTCGGCAACGAGTACCTGTTCTCGGGCGAATGGTGGATCACGGTCTTCCCTGGGCTGATGCTGGTGCTGATCTCGCTCAGCGTGAACCTGCTCGGCGACTGGCTGCGCGACGCGCTCAACCCAAGGCTCAGATGACCCTGCTCCAAGTCAAGAACCTGGTGGTCGAGTTCCCGCATCGGCGCGGCACGCTGCGCGCGCTCGATGACATCTCCTTCGACATCGCGCCCGGCGAGATCCTCGGCGTGGTGGGCGAATCGGGCGCGGGCAAGTCGCTCACCGGCGCGGCGATCATCGGCCTGCTCGAGCCGCCGGGCCGCGTGGCCTCCGGCGAGATCGTGCTGGAAGGCCAGCGCATCGACAACCTCGGCCACGAGGCGATGCGCCACATCCGCGGGCGCAGGATCGGCGCCATCTTCCAGGATCCGCTGACTTCGCTGAACCCGCTCTACACGATCGGGCGGCAGCTGATCGAGACCATCCGCACCCACCTGCCGGTCGACGAGGCCGAGGCGCGCCGGCGCGCGATCGCCCTGCTGCAGGACACCGGCATTCCGGGCGCCGCGCAGCGCATCGACCACTATCCGCACCAGTTCTCCGGCGGCATGCGCCAGCGGGTGGTGATCGCGCTGGCGCTCGCGGCCGAGCCCAAGCTGATCGTGGCCGACGAGCCGACCACTGCGCTGGACGTGTCGATCCAGGCGCAGATCATCGAGTTGCTCAAGGGCGTGTGCAAGGAGCGCGGCGCGGCCGTGATGCTGATCACGCACGACATGGGCGTGATCGCGGAGACCTGCGACCGGGTGGCCGTGATGTATGCCGGCCGCGTGGTGGAGATCGGGCCGGTGCACGAGGTCATCCATCAACCGGCCCATCCCTACACCGCGGGGCTGATGGCCGCGATCCCGGACATGACCATGGAGCGCGAACGGCTCAACCAGATCGACGGTGCGATGCCGCGCCTGAATGCGATTCCGCGCGGCTGCGCCTACAACCCGCGCTGCCCGCGCGCCTTCGAGCGCTGCGGCATCGACCGTCCGGACCTGATCAACGCCGGCGCGACGCGGACGGCCTGCTGGCTGCACGCCGCCCACACGGCGTCGCCGGCCTATGGAGGTGCCTGAATGACTTGCCCGGCGCAGCCATGAACGCACTGGTGCAGGCGAGAGACCTCGCCAAGACCTTCGACGTCTCGCCACCCTGGCTGAACCGGGTGCTCGAGCGCAAGCCGCGCGTGATGCTGCGCGCCGTGGACGGCGTGAGCTTCACCATCGAACGCGGCAAGACGCTCGCGCTGGTGGGCGAATCCGGCTGCGGCAAGAGCACCGTGGCGCGGCTGCTGGTGGGCCTCTATGCGCCCACGCGGGGCGACATGCAGTTCGATGGCCAGGACGCGCATGCGGCGTTCAGGACCTCGCAGGGCCGCGTGCTGCGCCGGCGCATCCAGATGATCTTCCAGGATCCCTACGCGAGCCTCAACCCGCGCTGGATCGTCGAGGACATCGTCGGCGAGCCGCTGCGCGAACACGGCATCCTGGGCAGCGGGCCGGAACTCAAGGCGCGCGTGGGCGAACTGCTGAAGTCGGTCGGACTCAGCGCGCTCGACATGGTGAAGTATCCGCACCAGTTCTCCGGCGGCCAGCGGCAGCGGATTTCGATCGCCCGGGCGCTGGCGACGCAGCCCGAGTTCCTGGTCTGCGACGAGCCCACCTCGGCGCTCGACGTCAGCGTGCAGGCGCAGGTGCTCAACATCATGAAGGACCTGCAGCGCGAGCGCGGGCTCACCTATCTGTTCATCTCGCACAACCTGGCGGTGGTGCGCCACGTGGCCGACCAGGTCGGGGTGATGTACCTGGGCCGGCTGGTCGAGGTGGCCGCCAAGGAGCAGCTCTTCGCCGCGCCGCAGCATCCCTACACGCGCATGCTGATCGACGCGATCCCCCAGATGAAGCACACGGGCCGGCAACGCACGCCGGTGCAGGGCGAGGTGCCGAACCCGCTCGACCCGCCGGGCGGATGCACCTTCCATCCGCGCTGCCCGTTGGCCAACGCGCGCTGCAAGGCCGAGCGGCCGGCGCTGCAGACGCTGCGCGGCGTGCAGGTGGCCTGCCACGCAGTGGAAGAAAACCGCGACTGAGCCGCGCGCCCAGGCCGCGAACCACACGCAGTCGGGAGCGTGGGGGCCCAGGCCGGCGCCGGGCCGCCCCAAGGCGGCCTGCGGCCCCCTCGGGGGGCAGCGAACCACACGCAGTGGGGAGCGTGGGGGCCCTACTGTTCCTCGCCCCAGGCGTAGCCGTCGCGGGCGATCATGGCGCTCGATGCGCTGGGTCCCCAGGTGCCCGCCGCATAGGGCCGCGGCACGCCGTCGGAGGCCCAGCTGTCGATCAGCGGTTCGACCCAGCGCCAGGCTTCTTCCTGCTCGTCGCTGCGCACGAACAGGTTCAGCCGGCCGTCGATC
>DASXKG010000270.1:0-3314 GCA_036496965.1 Variovorax sp. | reverse complement strand
AACATCCTGGCCGAGACCGTGTGCCTGGTGGCCGTGCTGCTGGGGCTTTTCTATGCGGTCGATCGCTGGATCTATCGGCGCGAGGGCGTGCTGCCGTTCGACCCGACGCCCGATACGCGCAGCATCGGCTTCGACGGCGCGCGCAACTTCTGGCTGCTCGGGGCCATCGTGTTCTTCGTGCTGCTGAGCGGCCTGTGGAAGTCCCCGCTTGCCATCGACGTGCTCGGCACCGCAGTTCCGCTGCCGAGCCTGGTGCGCGATATGGCGCTGCTGGTGATCATCTGGCTTTCGCTGCGCTTCACCGCACCCCAGGTGCATGCCGACAACCAGTTCGACTGGGAGCCGATGCTGGAAGTCGCGAAGCTCTTCGCCGGTATCTTCCTGACCATCGTGCCGGTGATCGCGATGCTCAAGGCCGGCGAGAACGGCCCGTTTGGCGCCATCGTCGCGGCTGTCACGCGCAGCGATGGCCAGCCCGATCCGGCGCTGTACTTCTGGGCCACCGGCGTCCTGAGTTCCTTCCTGGACAATGCGCCGACCTACCTGGTCTTCTTCAACACCGCAGGCGGCGACCCGCAGGCGCTCATGACAACCCATGCGCGCACGCTGGCCGCGATTTCCGCGGGCGCGGTGTTCATGGGGGCCAACACCTATATCGGCAACGCGCCCAACCTGATGGTCAAGGCCATCGCCGAAAGCCGAGGCGTGCGCATGCCGGGCTTCTTCGGCTACATGCTGTGGTCGGTGCCGATCCTGCTGCCGCTTTTCATCCTCACGACCTTCGTCTTCTTTCGCTGAACCGATCATGAGCAAAGCCAAGATCCTTGTCGCCCGTGCCGTATTCCCCGAGACCCTGGCCCGGCTCGCCGAGCACTTCGAGGTCACGGCCAACCCCGGCGACCAGACCTGGACCCAGGCGCAACTCATCGAGAAGCTCCAGGGCATGCAGGGCGCCCTGACGACCGGCAGCGAGCGCATCGACGCCGAACTGCTCGATGCCTGTCCTGGGCTGAAAATCTGCGCCAACATGGCGGTGGGCTACAACAACTTCGACATCGACGCGATGACGGCGCACGGTGTGCTCGCCACCAACACGCCCGATGTCCTGACCGAGACCACCGCCGATTTCGGGTTCGCGCTGCTGATGGCAACCGCGCGCCGCATCGCCGAGAGCGAACATTTCCTGCGCGCCGGCCGGTGGAAGAAGTGGAGCTACGACATGTTCGCCGGCACCGACATCCACGGCAGCACGCTCGGCATCGTCGGCATGGGGCGCATCGGGCAGGGCATCGCACGGCGCGGTGCCCACGGCTTCGGCATGAAGGTGATCTACCACAACCGCTCGCGGCTGGAGCCGGCGCTCGAGGCCGCCTGCAAGGCCAGCTACGTCGGCAAGGAGGAACTGCTGAAGACGGCCGATCACGTGGTGCTGGTGGTGCCCTACAGCCCGGCCTCGCACCACACCATCGGCGCGGCCGAATTGGCCCTTATGAAGCCGACGGCCACGCTGGTCAATATCGCGCGCGGCGGCATCGTCGACGACGCCGCGCTCGCGGCCGCGCTGCGCGACAAGCGCATCGCCGCGGCCGGCCTGGACGTCTTCGAGGGGGAGCCGAAGGTGCATCCCGGGCTGCTGACAGTGCCCAACGTGGTGCTGACGCCGCACATCGCGAGCGCCAGCACGCCCACCCGCCTGGCCATGGCCGACCTGGCAGCGGACAACCTGATCGGCTTCCTGGTGCACGGCAAGCCGCTCACGCCCCTGAATCCCGCCGTGCTCGGCCGCCGCCAGCAGACCCAATAGAACAAGACAACCGACCCGTGATCGAAACCTGGATCCTGCTGGCCCTCGGGGCCGTGAATTTCATCCTCGTGCTGTGGCTATTGCTGCGCAAGGTGCCCGCGCCGGACCTTGCCGGCCTGATCGCCACGCTCGGGGCGGCCAACGAGCGCACCGAGCGAGAGCTGCGCCGCGAGATCAGCGACAGCGCGCGCGGTGCGCGGCAGGAGACGGCCCAGGCCTTCGCCACCTTCCAGCAGGCGCTGGTGCAACAGGGGGCAGAGGCCACGCGCACGCAGAACGCGCAGATCGACGCCTTCGCGCAGCAACTCGGCCTGCTGCAGAAGACCCTGGCCGACACGCTGAACACACAGCTGCAGGGCCTGAGCGAGTCCAATGCGCGCCGCCTGGCCGAAGTGCGCGCGACCATGGAAACGCAACTCGCCCAACTGCAGCAGAGCAACACCGCCAAGCTCGACGAGATGCGCCAGACGGTGGACGAGAAACTGCAAAGCACGCTCGAAACGCGGCTCGGGGAGAGCTTCAAGCAGGTGGCCGACCGGCTCGAGCAGGTGCACAAGGGCCTGGGCGAGATGCAGACGCTCGCTGTCGGCGTCGGCAGCCTTCAGCGGGTGCTGACCAACGTCAAGACGCGCGGCGTCTTCGGCGAAGTGCAGCTCGAGGCCCTGCTGGAGCAGGTGCTGACGCCGGAGCAGTACGCACGCCAGGTCGAGACCAAGCCGCGCAGCGGCCAGCGGGTGGATTTCGCGGTGCGCTTTCCGGGCCGCGGCGGCGACGGCGCGCCGGTCTGGCTGCCGATCGACGCCAAGTTTCCGCGCGACGACTACGAGCGCCTGCTCGATGCCCATGAACGCGCCGATCCGGGGGCGGCCGAACTGGCCGCGCGGGCGCTCGAGACCCGTATCCGGACCGAGGCGAAGACGATCGCCGAGAGTTACCTGGCCGCGCCGCACACCACCGACTTCGCGATCCTGTTCCTGCCGGTCGAAAGCCTCTATGCCGAAGTCCTGCGCCGCCCCGGATTGATGGAGGCGGTGCAGCGTCAGCACCGGGTGACGCTCGCCGGCCCGACCACGCTGCTGGCGATGCTCAACAGCCTGCACATGGGCTTTCGCACCTTGGCGCTGGAGCACCAGGCCTCCGAGGTGTGGAAGGTGCTGGGCGCCGTCAAGACCGAATTCGAGCGCTACGGCGAATGGGTGGCCCGCATCAAGGAGCAGGTGGCCAAGGCTTCCGACACGCTCGACAAGGCCGACACGCGTGCCAAGCAGATGCGCCTGGCGCTGCGCAAGGTCGAGGCGCTGCCCGAGGGGCAGAGCCAGGCGCTGTTGCCGTCCACGGACGGCGACGACGAAGCGAGCTAAAGCTTGTAGAAGCGCTTGATGTAGTCCCACGCGTCCTGCGGCGCGTCGACATACTCGATCAGCTTCACGTCATTCGGCGAGATCACGCCTTCCTCGGCCAGGAACTCGAAGTTGATCAGCTGCTTCCAGTAATCGGAGCCGAACAGCAC
>DASXKG010000269.1:0-9913 GCA_036496965.1 Variovorax sp. | reverse complement strand
ATACCAATGTCAACGCGCTCCGGCACGAGGCTGCCGACCCTCTACTGGTGAAATTTCCGGGCTAGCGGCCGAGCCATTGCGGCTTGCGCTTCTGCTGGAAGGCGAGCACGCCTTCGTCGGCGTCCTGCGACTGCAGCGCGGCCATCACGGCCGGCAGGCGCACGGCCTGGGCCTGCGTGGGCGACAGCGTCGAGGTGCGGCGCACCACCTGCTTGATCGCCTTGAGCGACAGCGGTGCGCAGGCCAGAATCTGCTCGACCCAGCGTTGCACGGCGGCGTCGAGCTCGGCGCGCGGCACGACCTCGTTGACCAGGCCGAGCTCCAGTGCGCGGCGTGCGCTCAGGCGCTGGCCGGTGAAGAGGATGCCCATGGCCTGGCGAAACGGAATCTGCCGCTGCAGCAAGGTCATGCCGCCGTCCAGCGGCATGCGGCCGACCAAGGGCTCCGGCAGGCCGAAGCTGGCCTCTTCGCAGCTCACCACGATGTCGCAGCCCAGGACCATCTCGAAGCCGCCGCCGAGCGCCAGGCCGTTGACCCGCGCGATCACCGGGATGTCGAGCGTCTCGCGCAGCGCGATGCCGCCGAAGCCGCCTTCGCGCGAAGCGGCCCAGTAGTCCACGCCCTTGACGGAGGGGTTCTTCAGGTCGGCGCCGGCACAGAAGGCGCGCTCGCCTTCGCCCGTCAGCACCACCACGCGCGCGTCGTCGCGCTGTTCGATGTCTTTCCAGATGCGCTGCAGCTCGGCCTCGGTCGCCAGGTCGACCGCATTCATCACGGTCGGGCGCGCCAGCGTGACGCGGGCGACGCCGGCCTCGACTTCGTAGCCGACCGTCATGTGGCGGCTCCGGCCAGCAGGGCCTGCGCCTGCGCCAGAACTTCCTGCGTGTGCTGGCCCAGCTTCGGCGGCTCGCGGCGAATGCCGGTGCTCGCGCCCGACATCTGGATCGGGCTGGCGACGAAGCGCAAGGGCCGGCCGTCGGCCGCCTGGCCCTCCAGGATCATCTGGTTGTGCAGCGTCTGAGGATCGGTAAGTGCATCGCGCATGTCGCGCACCGGCGCGGACAGCAGGTCCTGCGCCTCCAGGCGCGCGAGCCAGTGGTCGCGCGTGTCGCTGGCGAAGCGCGCACGCAGGATACCGTGCAGCTCGGCCTTGTGCGCGAACTGCTGCTCCAGCGTCGAGAAGCGTGTCTCTTCCGAGAGATCCGGCAGGTCGAGCGCGGTGCAGATGTCGCGCAGCGGATTGGCCTTGAACGCGCCGACCAGCACCAGCGGCCCGGTCGTGGTCTGGAACACGCCCGACAACGGCATCGCGGCCCAGTTCACCTCGGAGTCGGCCATCATGATCATCGCGGCCTCCTGCATCTGCATCGAGAGCATGGAGTTGTAGAGCGATACGGCGATCTTCTGGCCCGTGCCGGTGCGTTCGCGCTGCAGCAGGGCGAGCAAGATGCCCTGAACCAGGTGCATGCCGGCCGTGTAGTCGGCCAGCGCGGTCGGATAGATCGACACCGGAATGTCGTCGTCCGCGCGCCGCGCCATCACGCCCGTCATCGCCTGCGCGAGCACGTCCTGCCCGCCCTTGTGGGCATAGGGGCCGGTCTCGCCGAAGCCGGTGCCGATCGCATACACGATGCGCGGGTTGAGTTGCCGGCAGGCTTCGTAGCTCAGTCCGAGCCGCTCCATCACGCCGGCGCGGAAGTTGCTCACCACGACGTCGGCCTCGCTGATCAGCGCCCTGACCATTTCCATCTGGGACGCATCGCGCAGGTCGATCTCGACGCTGCGCTTGTTGCGGTTCAGGCTGCAGAAGATCGGGTTGTCATGGCCCGCGACCGGCGCGAAGGTGGAGCGGCTCAGGTCGCCCGCGCCCTGGCGTTCGATCTTGATCACGTCGGCGCCGTGGTCCGCCAGCATCTGCGTGCAGACCGGACCCATCATCACCTGCGTGAAGTCGATCACGCGAATGCCTGCGAGCGGCAGGGCGCCTGTGTCTGCGGCCTTCATGCGGCTGCCTCCGGTTGGGCCAGCGCAAGCGATGGCACGTCGTCGTTGGGTCCACCCTGGTCGCCCGGGTCGGCGCCCTGTGCGCGCAGGGTGCGCTGCAGGGCGGCGATGTCCACGTTGCGCACCGTCACGCCGGCATCCAGCGCCAGCGCGGCGGCGACGCCCGCGGCCTCGCCCATCGCCATGCAGGGCGGGATCTCGCGCGAGATCTTCTGCGCGGCGGAGGTCGCCGAGTAGTGGCGGCCGGCCACCAGCAGGTTGTCGATGCTGCGCGGCACCAGCGAGCGGTAGGGGTAGTAGTAGTCGCGCCCGCGTGCCACGCTGTCGGCGAAGCGCGTGCGGTGCATCACGTCGTCCTTGGTCATCACGTACTCGCCTTCGAGCAGGCGCGTCTGGCGCACGCCGGTCTGCGGCGCGAGATCGACCACGAAGCAGTTGCTGAACCCCGGCAGCCTGGCGCGGATCACGCTCACGGCTTCGTGAATGGATTTGCGGCCGTTGATCTCGGCGCGGGTCAGGTCCTCGACCTTGAGGCCGTCCAGACCCGGCATGTGCGGGCAGTTGCACCACACCACGCCGGGCAGCGGCGTCTTGAGCCACCAGTGCGCCCAGCTGCCGCCCAGGATGCGCTTGATCTCGCGATCGATCTCCTCGAAGGCCTCGGGCTCCTCCCGCTCGAAGCGCTCGGCTGCGTCGGTGTCGACGTTGCCGAGGCGGAACACGGTGGTCATGATGTAGCTTCCGCCGACGTGCGGCGCGCCGGCCGAGGCGGCCACGTCGAGGTCGCCGCTGGCATCGATCACCACGTCGCCCAGGATCGCTTCGCGGCCCTGCTTGGTGTCGCAGATCACGCCCTTGACCTTGCCGTCGGCCACCAGCGTGCGCGAGAACCACGAGTGCAGGCGCAGCTCGATGCCGAGCTCCTTGACCTTCTCCAGCGAGACACGCTTCCAGGCATCGGGGTCGAAGGCGGCGGCAAAGCAGATCGGGTGCGGCTTCTCCTTGCTGTGGAAGTCGAAGGTGCCCCAGCGCAGCCACTTGTCGATGCTGGCCGGAGCACTGCCCCATTCATGGCTCCTGGGAAAGGCTGCGAGGCCTAGACCGGCCATGCGATCGATCATTTCCATGCAGGTGCCGCGCACCGAGATCTCGCGCTGGTGGCTGTCCCACATGTCGTCGAGCACCAGCACCATGCCCCCGGAGGCGAGGCCACCGAGGTGGTTGTAGCGCTCCAGCAGCGTGACACGCGCGCCGTTGCGCGCGGCGCCGAAGGCGGCTGCCAGGCCGGCCGGCCCGCCGCCGACCACCACCACGTCGGCCTCGGCCGCCACGCGCACATCGCTCGCGGGCTCCTGGATCCAATCTCCGATTCGACTCATGACCAACTCCTTTGCATCTCCGTTCGCGATTGCTGGACCCCTGTGGTCTCAATGCGCGTTGTCTGGTTGCCAGCGAATGATCCAGCGCTCCGCCAAGGTGACGAGCAGGAAGAAAGAGCCCGAGAGGCTGGCGCTCATCAGGATCGCCGCATACAGCAGCGCCGAATCGAAATTGAAGGTGGCCTGGATGATCATGGCGCCCACGCCGACATTGGCGCCGACCCATTCGCCCACCACGGCGCCGATCACTGCCATCGAGGCCGCGATGCGCAGCGCCGAGAACAGGAAGGGCAGCGCGTTGAACAGCCGCAGGCGGAAGAAGATCTCGGTCTTGCTGGCCGACAGCACGCGCATCAGTTCCATCGCCTGCGGATTGACCGACTCGAGTCCGCGCACCGTGTTCACCAATGTGGGAAAGAAGCACACCAGCGCCGCGATGGTGATCTTCGGCTCCATGCCGTTGCCCATGATGAGAACCAGGATGGGCGCCTTGGCCACCACGGGGATCGCGTTGAACATCAGCACGACCGGGAAGAAGATGTCCTGCAAGGTCTTGTTGTGGACGAAGACCGTCGCGACCAGGATCGCCGCCAGGTTGCCCACGATGAAGCCGCCCGCGGCCTCGATGGCCGTCGGGATCAGGTTGCTCAGCAGGATCTCGCGCTTGGTCCAGAGCGTGTCGACCACGACCCAGGGCGAGGGTGCGACGAAGGGCTTGACGCCGAACCACACGACGATCGCCCACCAGCCCAGGATCAGCCCGACAATGCCGAGCGCCGGCAGGATGCGGCGACGCCAGATGCGGCGTTGCCGCTGGACGGCCCAGGCCGCATATTCCGGGTCGGCGTCCGCCGCAGCCGAGGAAATCGGAATGGCTGTTGCGTTCATGGGGGGCTTCCTTCAGCAGGTTTCGAGAACGCGCCGCAGATGCGAGGTGAGCTGTACGAATGCGGGCGATTCGCGCACGTCCAGGGTGCGCGGCTCGGGAAGTTCCACCGGCACGATCTCGCGCACCCGGCCCGGGTTGGCCGCCATCATCAGCACCCGTTGTCCGAGAAAGGCGGCTTCGTGGATGCTGTGGGTGACGAAGAGAATGGTCACGCCGGTTTCCTTCCAGACGCGCAGCAGTTCGACGTTGAGGCGGTCGCGCGTGATCTCGTCGAGCGCGCCGAAGGGCTCGTCCATCAGCAGGATCTTCGGATCGCAGACCAGCGCCCGCGCGATCGAGACGCGCTGGCGCTGGCCGCCCGACATCTCGTGCGGATAGGCGCCCGCGCGGTCATTCAGGCCGACCAGTTCGAGCAGCTCCTGCGGACTGCGCCGGCCCTTGCGCGCGGCGCCGCCGCCGACCTGCAGGGGCAACGCGACGTTCTGCAGGGCGGTCCGCCAGGGCAGCAACGCCGCGTCCTGGAACACGAAGCCGATGTCGCGGTTGCCGCGCGCCACCTGCGGTGCCACCGACAACACGCTGACCTTGCCGCGGCTGGGCGGCTGCAGGTCGGCCACGACGCGCAGGAAGGTCGACTTGCCGCAGCCGGACGGGCCGAGCAGCGTGAGGAATTCGCCCTGCATCACTTCGAGGTCGAGGGACTGTAGCGCGACCACGTCGCGGCGCTCGGTGAAGAAGCGCACGCCGATGTCGCGTGCCATGACGGCCGCCGTGGCCCTATTCATGAGCACGGCCATGGCGTCAGGCCTTCATGGTGCGTGTGGCGGCGGTGGCCTTGAGGATGTCGAGCGTCATGACGTCCTCCAGCTTCGGCGTCTTGGCCGTGAACTGCTTGAGCTGCGAATACAGCGAGATCTGTTCCTGCCAGATCGCCGGATCCATCGTGCCCCAGCCTTGCGTCCGGGTGGTGTCGGTGAAGGCGTAGGACAGCATCACGTCCAATGCCTCGCGCTCGTCCTGGCGAACGAGGTTCGGGTATTCCTTGACCAGCAGGTCGACCGCCTGGTCGCGGTTGGCCTGCGCGTAGTACCAGCCCCTGGCCGTGGCGCGCACGAAGCCGGCAACGGCCTTGCCGTTCTTCTTCAGGGTGTCGGGCGTCGCGTAGTAGGGCAGGGCATAGAGCTTCACGCCCGAATCCCACAGGCTCAGGTCCACGCGCTCCTTGCCGAGCACCTTGAGCGCCGTGGTGTTGGTGAGCCATCCGGTCACCACGTCGACCTGTCCGTTCAGCAGAGGCGACATGTCGGCGCCGATGGGGATGATGTCGACCTCTTTTTCGGGGATGTTGTTCTGCGCCAGCAGCGCGCGCAGCAGCACCACGCCAGTGGATTGAATGCCGACCTTCTTGCCGACGAAGTCGGCGGGCTTGCGCACCGGATTCTTCTCCAGCGAGAAGAAGCAATAGGGGTGGCGCTGGGCGCCGACCGCGAAGCACTGGACCGGCAGACCCTGCGATACCGCGAGCATGATCGACGGGCTGGAGGAGACCTGTCCCACTTCCTGCCGGCCGGCTGCCACGACGGCCACGCCGTCGACATTCGGTCCGCCCGGGATGATGCTGAAATCGACGCCTTCCTGGTCGTAGTAGCCGAGGCGCTTGGCCACCACTTCGCCGATCTGGTTGCCGCCCGCGATCCAGCCGAGCTGCATCTTGATGGCGACCTTGTCCTGTGCCAGCGCATCCACGGAGATCAGGCCTCCGAGCGCCAGTCCGCCGGTGGCCAGGGATGCCTTGAGCAACTGCCGCCGGTGCATGTTCGTTGAAGCTTCCATGGAGACCCTCTTTGAAGATTGCGAAAAAGACTGTTCTGCCGAGCGCTGCGGAAAGCCCCGGGACGTGCATGTCAGGGCTGTGACGGATGCTAGGCACCCGAGCCCGCTGCACAAAGAATCATTTTTCGCGATAGGCGCTGCCGAAATTCGCTCGGGGCGCCTGCTCCACTTGGACCGAGCGTTACTTCGTCCCGAAGATGCGGTCGCCCGCGTCGCCCAGGCCCGGCAGGATGTAGCCGTGGCTGTTCAGTTCGCGGTCGATGGCCGCGGTGTAGATCGGCACGTCGGGATGCGCGTCCTGGAAGGTCTTGACGCCCTCGGGGCAGGTCAGCAGGCAGACGAACTTGATCGATTTCGGATTCAGCTCCTTCAGCCGCTCGACGGCGGCCACCGCCGAGTTGCCGGTGGCCAGCATCGGGTCGACCACGATCGCGTCGCGCTCCTCCATGCCGCCGGGCATCTTGAAGTAGTACTCGACCGCGGTCAGCGTCTTCGGGTCGCGGTAAAGGCCGATATGGCCGACCCGCGCACCCGGCACCACGCTCAACATGCCGTCGAGGATGCCGGTGCCGGCGCGCAGGATCGACACCAGCACCAGCTTCTTGCCGTCGATCATCTTGGCGTTCATGGTCTCCAGCGGGGTCTCGATCTCGATGTCCTGCATCGGCATGTCGCGCGTGACTTCATAGGCCATCAGCATGCTGATCTCGTTGAGCAGGCGCCGGAAGCTGTTGGTGCTGGCCTCCTTGCGGCGCATCAGCGTGAGCTTGTGCTGGACGAGGGGATGGTCGACGAGGTGGACGTTGCTCATTGGTTGTTGTTGTGAGGAAGGAAATCAGAAGACCGTGCCGTCGCTCACGATGCGAAGCGGCGGTGCACCGTGACGCAAGCGCTGTGCCAGTACCCGTCCGGCCGCCCAGGTGCCTCCTTCGAGCACGCAGGCCAGCGGCAGCTCTTCGTCGCTGCGTTCCATCACCTTGCGCATGCGCGGTGCGAGCTCGTCGAGCAGCGCGACGGTCAAGGCGCGCCATTCGACGACGAATTCATCGCCGACCTGCCACTCGCGCGCGAGCAGCGCCGCATCCTTGGGCACGATCATGCCGCTGTCGATCAGCAGGCCGCCGTTGCGGTACTCCGGCAGGGCGGTGAGGGCCTCGAGATGGCGCACCTTGACGCCGGCCCACTCGAAGGGCTCGAGCATCGAGTAGGTCAACCACTGCGAGAGTTTGTGGAACGGCATCCAGCTCGTCGTCAGGCCCGCGCCGTCGACGGCGCTGTGCCGCCAGCAGTCGCCTAAAGCGACGCCGCCGATCGCGTTGGGCGCCGGCCAGATGCCGGACAAGGTGTCCAGCAGCAGTGACAGGATGCCGTGCGCGGTGATCTCCGCGGTGGGCGGCGCGGCGGGGCCGAAAGGACCGACCAGCGCATCGAAGATGCCGCCCGGACGGCCGTCGTCGCCGAAGACCTCGGCCTGCTCGGCCATGGCCTCGCCGAGCCGGCGCAGCAGCATGGCGCGGCCGGCCAGGCCGACCAGCGGATTGGCGGTGCTGACCTGCAAGGCGTCGCCCAGCCTGTCGGTCACGAGGCCGCGCAGGCCGGCTGCGTCGGCCTGCAGCGGCTGGTCGGGATTGGAGGAGAACAGGCCGCTGGTGAAGGCGTGGAAGCTGCCGATGGCCAGGCCTTCGGAGCGCGTGAAGCGCTGGCCGCTGGCGGCTTCGCTGTAGTGCCAGCCGGGGCCGGCGCCGGCATCGAGCAGCACGCTCACCAGGACCAGGTCGAGATGGGCGCGGGCGCGCTGGCGCGCATCCGCGCCGGCCAGCAGCTGGTCGAGCGCCCCCAGGCGGTCGACGCCGCCCGCCTCGAAATGGCGCCAGCGGCTGTGATAGGGGATGGGTCCCCAGGCATAGCGGTCGCGGGTGACTTCGGCGACGGTGCGCGCCGTGTCCTCGAGCGTGTCGTCGCTGCCGATCGTGAACCAGGCCGACTGGCCGGCGCGGGCGCGGGCCAGCAGCGCCGCGGCGCGGCTGCGGATGGCCTGCGTGGTGCGCAGGATGGCCGCTGCTCCGGCCGGATGCTCGGCGTCTCCGACGAGTTCGATCTCCGGGGCGACATGGCCCTGGGCATCGGCGCTGAGCACGCCGGGGTTGCGGGTCGGCCGATCGGGATCGATCCCGTAGTTGGTCGTGCTCATGTCTGCCGGGCTCCGTTCATTGATCGAGCTGGCGGCCCTTGGCCTTCTTGAGTTCGGCCGCGTCGGGCACCGCGCCGGGCGTGAAATAGCCCGCTGCCATCTTGGCGTCCATCTCGACGCGGGCGTCGGCCGGGATCAATTCGTCCGGGATGTTGACCCGGGTTCCGATCTCGATGCCCGAGCCGGTGATGGCGTCGAACTTCATGTTGCTCATCGACACCAGCCGGTGGATCTTGCGGATGCCGAGCCAGTGGAAGACGTCGGGCATGAGCTCCTGGAAGCGCATGTCCTGTACGCCGGCCACGCATTCGGTGCGCGCGAAGTACTGGTCCGCGGTGTCGCCGCCGACCTGGCGCTTGCGCGCGTTGTAGACCAGGAACTTGGTGACCTCGCCCAGCGCACGGCCTTCCTTGCGCGAGTAGGCGACCAGCCCGACGCCGCCGCGCTGCGCGCCCTGGATGCACTCCTCGATCGCGTGCGTGAGGTAGGGGCGGCAGGTGCAGATGTCCGAGCCGAAGACGTCCGAACCGTTGCATTCGTCGTGGATGCGCGCGGTCAGCTCGACCTCGGGGTTGGCGAGGTCGCGCGGGTCGCCGAAGATATAGAGCGTCTGGCCGCCGATCGGCGGCAGGAAGACTTCCAGGTCGGAGCGGGTGACCAGTTCCGGGTACATGCCGCCAGTCTCCTCGAACAGCACCCGGCGCAAGTCGGTCTCGGAGCAGCCGAAGCGCTGCGCGACCGCGGGCAGGAACCACACCGGCTCGATCGCCGCCTTGGTGACCATCGCCGCGCCGCCGGCGGTGAGGAACCGGCCGTCGGCTTGGAGGCGGCCGCTCTGCAGCGCCTCGATCACCTCGGGCAGGATCACGTGCGCCTTGGTGATGGCGATGGTCGGGCGGATGTCGTAGCCGGCCGCGAGTTCGGCCGAAAACACATCGGCCACCACCGCGCCCCAGGGGTCGAGCGATACGATGCGGCCGGGCTCGCTCCACTGCGGATAGGGCCCGATCCGGTCGGTGGGCGCGGTGTTGGTGAGGTCGGCCTTGTGGTGCGGCGACAAGGCACCGGAGGCCACGGCCAGCGCCCGATAGACGCTGTAGGAGCCGCTGTGCGTGCCGATCACGTTGCGATGCGCGCGCTTGGTGGTGGTTCCGACCACCGGGCCGCGTTCGGCGGCAGTGGGAGCGCTCCACTGGATCGGCAAGGCCCCGAAGCCGCCGGCATGCGAGGTCAGCCGGATATGGCTGCGCTGCGGGGAGGGGGCGGCCACGGGGGGGTGGACCGGCGGTGGCGACACCGACTCGGTCGGCGGAGCAGGCGCCGCGGGCTCGGACGTTTCGGCAGGGGGGAGCGTGGCGGAAGAAGGAGTCGGGACGACGTCGACGGACATTGCGGGCCCTCAAAAGCAGGAATGTATCGATGGCGTCTAGAACTGGCAAGCTGGCGCCGAGCGCCTGGAAGCGGGCGCGAGGCCGTGCCGCGGCACAATCCGCCGATTCATTTTCCGGATGCGCTGTAACCGGCCGGACCGAAAGCACGAATGACAAGCAGAAGCCCGATGGCCCGGAGCGACGCGGAGCGGGACCTGCACGACCTGTTCGTGCGCGGCCTCGAAGG
>DASXKG010000268.1:0-2286 GCA_036496965.1 Variovorax sp. | reverse complement strand
GAGGTTCATCATCGCCCAGGCCGCGCCGAACAGACCCATGATCTGCGCGGCGCCGGCATCGCCTTGCCCGGTCAGGCTCTTCACCAGGGTCGGGAACACCGGCACGATGACACCCATCGAGACGGTGTTCATCATGATGGCGGCGTAGATGAAGCTGAGCGCGGCCGGGCGGCCGCGGCCGAAGGCGCGGGATCGGGATGGCGTCGTCTCGCTCACGACGCTCTCCCTTGCTTGGTCGAACACCAACCCGCCGCCCGCGCGCTCATAGCACCGACCGGCGCGCGCCAGAACCGGGCTGCCGCGGAAGTCAGGCCGGCTGTGGCTCCCGCGCCTCGCGCCGGGCGAAGCGCAGCGCCAGCGCCAGCGCGACGCCCACCAGCGCGGCGGCGATCAGGATCGGCAGGCCGGGCAGGCCGGGCACATGGCGCAGCGCGAAGGCGAAGATCAGCGGGAAGATCGGGCCGAGCACCGACGAGATGCCGCCGAGCGACTGGTTGGCGCCTTGCAGTCGCCCCTGCTCGGTCGGCGACACCCGTTGGGTCATCAGCCCCTGCAGCCCGGGCATCATCAAGCCTTGCAGGGCGAAGATCGGCATCCCGACGAAGTAGGCCCACTGGTTGGGAGCGAGGCCATAGATGGTGAAGCCGAGCATGGCCGCCGCCGCGCCGACGATCACCGCGCCGCGCTCGCCGATGCGGCGGACCACCGGGCCGACCACGAAGCCCTGCACCAGGATGCCCAGCCCGCCGGTGACCAGGAAGGTGATGCTCATGAACTGCAGCGACCAGCCGTAGCGGAACTGCGTGTAGAGCACGAAGATGCCCGGCAGCACCTGCTGGGCGAACTGGGCGAGGAAGTTGATCGTCGCCAGCGGCACGAGGTCGTTGTGCGAGCGCAGCAACGTCAGGCTCGCCACCGGATTGGCCCTGCGCCAGTCGAAGCGGGTCAGGCGACGCTCCGGCGGCAACGACTCGGGCAAGACGAAGAAGCCGTAGATCCAGTTGATGGCGCAGAGGCCTGCGGCGACCAGGAACGGCACTCGCAGCCCGTCGAGATGGAAGCTGCCGATCTGCAGTGCGTGCAGCGCCAGGAAGCCGCCCGCCACCGGCCCCAGCAGGAAGCCGATGCTGAAGGCGGCGCTCATCCAGCCGAAGTTGCGCGCGCGGGTCTGCGGCGTCGAGATGTCGGCCACGTAGGCGTTGCCGGTCGAGAAGGTGGCAGCGGTGGCGCCGTTCAGCACCCGGCCGATGAGCAGCCAGCCCAGCGTCGGGGCGAAGGTCATCACCAGGAAATCGATCGAGAGCCCGAAGATCGAGATCAGCAGCACGGGTCGGCGGCCGAACCGGTCGGAGAGCAGGCCGAGCACCGGCCCGGACACGAACTGCATCGCGCCCCAGGTCAGCGAGAAGACGAACTGCCAGTCGGCGGCCGATGCGGTCGCGGCCGCCATCGAGGTGTGGAAGAACGAGCGGATCAGCCCCGGCAGGATCGGGATCATCAGCCCGAACGACAGGTTGTTGATCACCGCCACAGCGAAGATGAAGCCGAACGCCGCCTGCCGGCCGCGCGGCTGCGCCGGGGCCGTGGCCGTGCCGTTCGCCGCCTGGTCCGCTGCCGCGTTCATACGCCGCTCCCCACGCCGGCCTTGTACGACGCCAAGAGGGCCTGCCACCACTCGGCGTGGCGGGTGAGGAAGAGCTGGTTGGAGAAGCCGTGGCGCGCCACGTGCGCGGCCGGCACGCTATCCCAGCCCAGGTGCTCGACGGTGACGCGGGTCTCCTCGCCGACCGGATCGAAGCGGACCTCGACCTCGGTGTCCATGCCGGGCGCGAAGGTCGCCTGGCGCCAGCCGAACACCAGCCGCTTCGGCGGCTCCCAGGCGCGGATCCTGCCGATCTCGAACACCTTGCCGCCCGCCCGCGTCTCGATCAGGCGGCCGCCCTCGCCCGGCTCGAACGACAAGACGCCCGGCTCGCGCGGCGTGAAGGCGAACAGCGGATTGCTGCGCCACCATGCGCCGATCTCGCCGACGAAGGCGTCGAACGCCCGCTCCGGCGTCGCCTTCACCCTCAGCGCCACCATCACCTTCGAACCGGCCGTCACGCCGCGCCCTTCTCCAGGTGCGCCTTGAAGGCAGTCAGCTGTTCGGCCCACATCCGCTCGGTCTCGTCCAGCCACCGCTTCAGCTCGTCCATCGCCTCGGCCTTCAGCACATAGACGCGCACCCGCGCATCGAAGTCAGGATGGAACTCCTCGACGACGCCGGAGCGGCGCAGCGTCTTCAGA
>DASXKG010000267.1:0-7757 GCA_036496965.1 Variovorax sp. | reverse complement strand
CTACGAGGCGCCCTGGCTCGCGGCGGCGGTCGGTCTCGGCGCCGATTCACTGGGCCGGCGCGGGCCTAGATCCAGCACCTGGGAGCAGGACGAACTCAGGCGCCTCAAGCAGCACGAGGTCGAGTCGCAATTCGAGAGCGGCACCCTGCTCGACGCGTGGGCGCGAATGTTGCTGTATGTGCGCCGCGAAGAAAACGTGGTCGACGAACGTCCCTACAACCTCATGCGGCGCATGATCGACGAGATGGAGCCCGAGCACCGGCCAACGCTGGCCGCCGTCAAGGCGGCGATGAAGCGGCAGGCTTTCGTGATCGCGCTCGACGAGGAGCGCGCGATCGCGGCGCTGCCGGCGCTGATCCCCGAAATGCAGCATCGCCGCAAGGGCGTCGAGGCCGCACGCAAGGTGGCGAGTGCCCGCGGCAAGCCGACGGCGCACCAGGAAGAACGCTTCCACCGCCTCGCAAGCATTCTGTCCCTCGATGAGCCGGTGAAGCCAAGGAGAGCCGCATGAGCCATGAGAAGTACGACCGGCTGATCGCGCTCGCGAAATCGCTCGATACCATCCCCACCGCGGTGGCGCATCCGTGCGATGCGAGTTCGCTCTCTGCCGCGCTCGATGCCGCGCGGCTGGGCCTGATCCGGCCGATCCTGGTCGGCCCGCGCGCGAAGATCGAAGCGGTGGCAAAGGAATGCGGCCAAGATCTCTCCGGCTTCGAAGTGGTCGATGCACCGCACAGCCACGCCGCCGCCGCGAAAGCAGTCGAACTGGTTCAGGCCGGCAAGGCCGAGGCGCTGATGAAGGGCAGCCTGCACACCGACGAACTCATGGCCGCGGTGGTGCGCAAGGACACCGGCCTGCGCACCGCGCGCCGCATCAGCCACTGCTTCGTGATGGACGTGCCTTCGCACGCAGATGCGCTGATCATTTCCGACGCCGCCGTGAACATCGCGCCCACGCTCGAGGAGAAGGTCGACATCGTGCAGAACGCGATCGACCTGGCGCACGCGCTGCGCCAGCCGGAGGTGCGCGTTGCGATCCTCTCGGCCATGGAGACGGTCAACCCGAAGGTGCCTTCGACCGTCGAGGCCGCGGCGCTGTGCAAGATGGCCGACCGTGGCCAGATCACCGGCGGCATCCTCGACGGGCCGCTGGCGCTCGACAACGCCATCGACATGGAGGCCGCGGGCATCAAGAAGATCGTGTCGCCGGTCGCTGGACGCGCCAATGTGCTGATCGTGCCGAACCTCGAAGCCGGCAACATGCTGGCCAAGAGCCTGAGCTTCCTCGCGCAGGCCGACTCCGCCGGCATCGTGCTGGGCGCGAGGGTGCCGATCATCCTCACGAGTCGCGCGGACTCGATCAGCGCACGGCTGGCCTCCTGCGCCGTCGCGGTGATGGTCGCGCATGCGCGGCGCGAGAGCGCGGCGAAGGTGCTTGCATGAACGAGACCGATGCGATCGTCGTTCTCAACGCCGGCTCGTCGAGCCTGAAGTTCTCGGTCTTCGCGGGCGCGGACGATCTGCCCTTCGTCGTCGGCGGGCAAATCGCCGGCCTCTACACCGACGCACCGCGCTTCGTGGCGAAAGACGCCGGCGGCAACGTGGTCGCCGAGAAGCGCTGGGACGCCGATGCCAGGCTCGACCATCACGGTGCGATCGGCCACATCGTCGAATGGCTGCGCTCCAACTACGGCCACGCGCATCGGCTCGGGGCGGTCGGCCACCGCGTCGTGCACGGCGGCATGGACTATGCGGCGCCGGTGCGGGTCGACAGTGAGGTGGTGACTCGGCTCGAAAAGCTGGTACCGCTCGCGCCGCTGCACCAGCCGCACAACCTGGCGCCGATCCGCGCCCTGTTGCAGCAGGCGCCCGAGCTGCCGCAGGTCGCCTGCTTCGACACCGCCATGCATCGCTCCAATCCGGCGTTGGCGCAGATGTTCGCGCTGCCGAAGGCGCTCTCCGACGCCGGCGTGCGGCGCTATGGCTTTCACGGCCTCTCGTACGAATACATCGCCTCCGTGCTGCCCCGCTTCGATGAACGCGCCGCACGCGGCAAGACCGTGGTGCTGCACCTCGGCAACGGCGCCAGCATGTGCGCCCTCGAATCGGGCCGCAGCGTCGCGAGCACCATGGGTTTCACCGCCGTCGACGGCCTGCCGATGGGTACGCGCTGCGGTGCCCTCGATCCCGGCGTGATCCTCTACCTGATGGACCAGCACGGCATGGACACGCGCGCCGTCGAGAAGCTGATCTACAGCCAATCGGGTCTGCTCGGGGTATCGGGCCTGTCGAGCGACATGCGCGAACTGCTGGCATCCGACCAGCCGCAGGCCAAGGTGGCCGTCGACCTCTTCATCTACCGCATCGGCCGGGAACTCGGATCGCTCGCGGCAGCGCTCGGCGGGCTCGACGCCATCGTCTTCACCGCCGGCATCGGCGAGCACGCCGCCGAAGTGCGCGAGCGCGTCTGCCGCCAGGCCGAATGGCTCGGCGTCGAACTCGACCCCGGGGCGAATGCGAAGCGAGGCCCCCGCCTCACGACACCGGACAGCCGCACCGCCGCGTGGGTGATTGCCACCAACGAAGAACTCATGATCGCCCGCCACACGCGCGATCTTCTGGCACGAGGATGAGCGCCATGCCGCCCCAGCACAACCCCGTCCTCGCCGGCAAGAAGGCCCTGGTGGTCGGTGTCGCCAACGAAAACTCGATCGCCTACGGCTGCGCGAAGGCGTTTCGCAGCCTCGGCGCCGAACTCGCGATCACCTACCTCAACGAGAAGGCGCGGCCGCACGTCGAGCCGATCGCGAAGGCGCTCGACGCCCCGATCGTGATGCCGCTCGACGTCGAGCAGCCGGGGCAACTCGAAGCCGTGTTCAAGGCCATCGGGGACCAGTGGGGCCGGCTCGACATCCTCGTGCACTCGATCGCCTTCGCACCGAAGGCGGATCTGCAGGGCGGCCTGCTCGACTGCTCGGCCGAAGGCTTCCAGCGCGCGATGGATGTGTCCTGCCATTCCTTCATCCGCATGGCACGGCTCGCGGCGCCGCTGATGACCGACGGCGGCACGATGATCGCCATGAGCTACCTCGGCGCACAGAAGGTGGTGCCGAACTACAACATGATGGGACCGGTGAAGGCGGCGCTGGAGGCAAGCTGCCGCTACCTGGCCTACGAGCTGGGGCCGAAGGGCATCCGCGTGCATCCGGTCTCGCCGGGGCCGCTGAAGACGAGGGCGGCCTCGGGGCTGAAGGATTTCGACCTGTTGCTCACTGAAGCGGCGAATCGCGCGCCGGTGGGTGAGTTGGTGGATATCGACGATGTGGGATTCACCTGCGCCTATCTGGCAACGCCGTACGCGCGTCGGCTGACTGGACAGACGCTGTACGTGGACGGGGGTGTGAACATCATGGGGTGATGACCCCTCGCTGTCCTTGAAGAGCCGCAGTCACTTGCCGACTTGTTTGCCGACCAGGCTTTCGACGCGGCGGTCGGGCACGAGCCACATGAGAGCCACGATCACGAAAAAAGCCATCCCTGCCCACCCTCCAGCAATCCATGCGGCCAAGATGCCGGCAACGTACAGCACCATGGAAAACTTGCCCTTCAAGTCCTTTGAAACGGCCTTCGCAAGCAGGCACTCGGGACCTTCATGTCGAATGATGGCGGTCTGGAGGACGACGTAGGCGAGTGCACAACAGAGCAGATTGATGCCGTAGAGGACGGTGGGCCACCGCTCAAAGTGGTTTTCTCCTGCCCAGCCGGTGGTGAATGGCAGCAGCGACAACCAAAAAAGCAGATGCAAGTTGGCCCACAGCACGCTGCCATTGACCGATTCGGTCAGCGTGAACATATGGTGATGATTGTTCCAATAGATGCCGACGTAGATGAAGCTGAGCACATAGCTCAGGAAAACCGGCAACACTGGCGCCAGGACAGAAAGGTCGGTGCCATGCGGCACTTTCATCTCCAACACCATCACGGTGACGATGATGGCGATCACGCCATCGCTGAATGCCTCGAGTCTGCTGGGTTCCATGAAGTTCTCTGGGTGGGGAGTGGAATACACCGCGCGACGCGATCGGCCAAGTATCGATCATCCGTTCCACGGCCGTATGCATCTCCGCCAGGTTGGTGAATGTCACCGGAAGATGGCCGAGCATGCGAATGGCCAGACTGGCGCGTCGGCGGGAACTCGCCGATCCTCCTTGCCCGATGCACGCCTTGCACCCGTGGTTTTTGGGAGCTCAAACAGGCGTAGATACCAGACCCAGCAGGTACAGCGCACCCAGCATGATGTAGATCGACAGCGCGACCTGCAGGAGACCGAGCACGGCGCCGAGCACCTGCAGCACCGCCACGCAAGTGGGCTTCATGACGGTGCGCACGAAGATCATGCTGAGCAGGTTCATGGCCATCACGAGCAGCAGCATTGCCAGTGTGACGACGATGCGCTGAGCGTCTTGCGCGGTTGCAAGCAGCACGATCACCGCGGCAATGCCGTAGGGGGTGACGAGCATCGGAAAGGCGATCTTCATCGCGCGCGGCGATCCCTGGGCGGCCTGCGGCGCCGGTGAGTCGTTGTAGGGCGCGAGGACGGCCTTCAGCGCAACCAGGAAGAACACGAGACCCGCGGTCAATCGCAGCGCCCCCTGCGGGATCGTCCACTTGGCCATGAGCGCTTCGCCGATGAATCCGCCTGCCACCAGCGCCACGAGGCCGATCAGCATGGCCTTCCAGGCGAGCTGGCGCAGCTCGCGCACGTCGAGGCCTTGCGTCGCCCGAGCGAATGGCCCGAGCAGCTTGAGCGGCCCGAGCGTGATGAAGAACAAGGTGAAGATCTGCGAGGTGCCCAGACGGTAGGCCTCGCTGTCGGCCCGGCCTGCGAATGCGGCCAGGGGCAGCAGCAGGCCAGGTACGAGGACCAGCAGGCGCGCGACGAAAATCCGATCGCTTGTCATTTCCGGACACCTCCCGCTCAGCTCGTGATGAGCCAGCCAGCACTGATGCTATGGTACCAAGCAGGATGACGGCCGCTGCGGATCGCACGGCCGCATACGTAAACTGTTTCCCTGCGCGCAGTTATCGACCGAGGATCAGCCATGGCCAAAGATTCAGGAATCAGACGATACGATCATCCCGCGGGTGGCTGGGACGCACTGAACGCCGTGGCCAAGGCCATTCACGGCCAGATGAACGCCATCTCCGGCACGAGGATCATGCTCAGGAACAACCAGCCCGACGGCTTCGACTGCCCGGGCTGCGCATGGCCCGACCCGAAGCACACCTCGACCTTCGAGTTCTGCGAGAACGGCGCCAAGGCGGTGACCTGGGAGGCGACGCGCAAGCGGGCGACGCCCGAAGTGTTCCAGCGCCACACGGTCAGCGAATTGCTCTCCTGGAACGACCATGCCATCGAAGACCTGGGACGGCTCACGCACCCGATGGCCTACGACGCGGCCACCGATCGCTACCTGAAGATCGAGTGGGAAGACGCCTATGCACGGATCGCCGCGGTGCTGCACGCGCTGCCCGACCCCGACATGGCGGAGTTCTACACCTCGGGACGGGCATCGAACGAGGCTGCGTTCCTCTACCAACTTTTCGTGCGCGCCTACGGCACCAACAACTTTCCGGACTGCTCGAACATGTGCCACGAGGCGACCAGCGTCGGGCTGCCGGTGTCGATCGGCATCGGCAAGGGCACGGTTTCGCTGGAAGACTTCGACCATGCCGATCTGATCATCTCCATGGGGCACAACCCCGGCACGAACCATCCGCGGATGATGACGACGCTGCATGCGGCGTCCCGGCGCGGCACGCCGATCGTGGTCTTCAACCCGCTGCGCGAGCGCGCGCTGGAGCACTTCGCCGCGCCCCAAGACCCGGTCGAGATGGCCACCTTCAGTTCCACCGAGATTGCCAGCGATTACCTCCAGGTGAAGGTCGGCGGCGATGCCGCGGCGCTCAAGGGCATCATGAAAGGCGTGTTGGCGATCGATGCCGAGGATCTTGCCCAGGGCGGATCGGGTGTGCTCGATCGCGCATTCATTGCCGAGCACACCACCGGCTTCGAGGCGCTGGCCGAGGACCTTCTGGCCACCCCCTGGCCGGACGTGGAGCGCGCCTCGGGCCTGGCCAAGGCGACGATCGAGCACGCGGCCCGGCTCTACTGCAAGGCCAGCGCCACGATCATCGTCTACGGCATGGGCGTCACCCAGCATCGCCTGGGGACGACCAACGTGCAGCAGATCTCGAACCTGCTGATGCTCAGGGGCAACTACGGCCGACCCGGTGCCGGCATCTGCCCGGTGCGGGGGCATTCCAACGTGCAGGGCAATCGCACGGTGGGCATCGACGAGAAGGCACCGCTGGCGCTGCGCCAGGGCATCGAGCGGGTCTATGGCTTCGCACCACCCGCGAAACGCGGGCATGACGCTGCCGAAGCCATCGAGGCCATCGCCGAGGGGCGTTCGAAGTTCCTGATGTGCCTGGGCGGCAACCTGGCCGTGGCCATGCCGGACCCGAACCGGACCTTTGCGGCCATGCGCCGCCTGGAAATGGCCGTGCACGTCGCGACCAAGCCCAATCGCTCGCACCTGCTCACCTGCAGGCAGACCCTGCTCCTGCCCTGCCTCGGCCGCACCGAACTCGATCTGCAGGCCGATGGCGTGCAGTCGATCACGGTCGAGGATTCGATGTCGATGGTCCACGCATCGACCGGCCGGCTGAGGCCGCCGTCCGACCAGGTGCGCTCGGAGCCCGCCATCGTCGCGGGGATTGCCAAGGCCGTGCTGGCGGGTGTGCATGGCATCGACTGGGATGGCATGGCCGCCAACTACGACCGCATCCGCGAAGGCATCGCAGCGGTGCTGCCGGCATTCGAGAACTACAACCTGCGCATCAAGCAGCCCGGCGGCTTCAGGTTGCCGCTCGGCCCGACCAGCCGCGTCTGGCACACCGCCTCCGGTCGGGCGCAGTTCCTCGTGATGCCCGGCATCTGGGAAGACCCACGCGCCGCCGGCGCGCGGGTGCTCACGCTGGCCACGCTGCGCAGCCACGATCAGTACAACACCACGATCTACGGATTCGACGACCGCTACCGCGGGATCTTCGGACGCAGGGACGTGGTGTTCCTCAATGCCGACGACCTCAGCGAGCAGGGCATCGCGGCCGGCGAACGCGTGGACCTCGAAGCGGTGGCTTTCGAAGGCGAGGCGCCCGAGCCGGGCGCGGTACTGAAGCATCTGACCGTCGTGGCCTACGACATCCCCCGGGGGTCGGCCGGGGCCTACTATCCCGAGGCCAATGTGCTGATTGCGCTGTCGCATCGTGATCCGCAAAGCGGCACGCCTTCCTACAAGTCGGTGCCGGTTCGGCTGCGGCGCTCGGATCGAACGGACGGACGTGTCTCATGAAGTCGCCTGGAACGGAAGTGAAGCAGGCAGATGCCGTGGACGAGGCGTCCTACGCCGATCGCCTCAGGGTGTCATTTCAGCTGCTTGTTTGCTCCATTGCGAGGCGCTGCAGCCGAAATGACTGTGGAACCAATGACTGAAGCTGCTGGCTCCTGAGAAGCCCAGCAGTCCGGCCACCTCGCTGAGTGGCAGGTCGCTCTCGCGCAAATGGTGCTTGACCAGATCCGAGCGCACCTGGTCGAGCAAGCCGCTGAAGGCAAGACCCTCCGCATCGAGTCGACGGTGCAGCGTGCGGCGATCGACGCGCAGGTGCCGCGCCACCTCCCGCGCGGTGCAGGT
>DASXKG010000266.1:0-1586 GCA_036496965.1 Variovorax sp. | reverse complement strand
CGGCTACCACCGCCAACCCGGCAAGACGCGCGAGGCCGAGTGGTTCGACCCGACGGGCAAGCGCTTCATCCGCACCGGCGACGTCGGGCGCTTCGATGCGGACGGCTTCCTCACGCTGTTCGACCGCAAGAAGGACATGATCATCAGCGGCGGCTTCAACATCTATCCGAGCGATCTCGAATCCGTGCTCAGCGGCCATCCCGCAGTGGCCGATGTCGCCGTGATTGGGGCGCCGTCCGAGCAATGGGGCGAAACCCCGGTGGCCTTCGTGGTACGGCGCGCCGGCGACGACACCAGCGTGGCGGCGCTGCTGCAGTGGACCAACGCCCAACTGGGCAAGACCCAGCGGCTGGCCCGGCTGCAATTCATCGACGAACTGCCGCGCAGCGCGATCGGCAAGGTCCTCAAGCGAGAGTTGCGTGAGCGCGGCGTCCGCTGAGGCGTCCTCGGATCCGCCGGAGCCGGGCGGCGGCAACGGCCTGCTCTGGATCCTGCTCGCGGCGGCGATCGTCTTCGCCTTCGTGCGGCCGCGCCCGCCGATGGAACTCGTGCGGCTGGTCGACTGGCAGACGATCGGTGCGCTGGCCGGCCTGCTGGCGATCACGCAGGGTGTGGAGCGAAGCGGCGTGCTGCAGTCCGCGGCGACGCGGCTGCTGTCGCGCAGCACCGACCTGCGCCACCTGGCCCTGTGGCTGACCGCGGCCGCGGCCGGGCTGTCGGCGCTGGTCACCAACGACGTGAGCCTGTTCCTGCTGGTGCCGCTGACGCGCGTGCTGGCGGCCCAGGCGCACCTGCCGCTGGCCCGGCTGGTGGTGCTGCAGGCCCTGGCCGTCAATGCCGGCTCGGCGCTGACGCCGATCGGCAATCCGCAGAACCTCTTCCTCTGGCACCGCTCGGGCGAGAGCTTCATCGGCTTCATGGGAATCATGGCGCCGACCGTGGCGGTGATGCTGTTCTGGCTGTTCGCGGCCGTCTGGCTGCTGGTGCCGCGCACGCCGGTGGCGCTCAGGCCGCAGACCGAGAACACATCGATGCAGCCGCGGCTGCTGGCGCTCTCCGGCGTCCTGTTCGTGGGCTTCGTGCTCGCGCTGGACCGCCACTGGCTTCTGCCCGGCCTGGCCGTGGTGTTCGGCGCCTTCCTGCTGCTGCGCCCGCGCGTGCTGCTGGGCATCGACTGGGCGCTGCTGGCCATCATCGCGCTGATGTTCGTCGACCTGCGGCAGCTGGCCGCCCTGCCCTTCGTGGCCGGTCTGCTGGGGCAGTGGCCGATCGCCGAAGGCTGGCGCGGCTACCTGGCGGCCATCGCCCTCTCGCAGCTGATCAGCAACGTGCCGGCGACCATCGTGCTCGACGGCTTCGTGCGCGACCTGCCGGCGCTGGCGGCCGGTGTCAGCGTGGGCGGCTTCGGTTGCGTGCTGGGTTCGCTGGCCAATCTGATCGCCTTGCGCCTGGCAAAGCTGCCGAACGGCTTGCGCGAGTTCCACCGCATCAGCCTCCCGTTCCTGCTGGTGTGCGCCGCCACCGCCCTGCTCTTGCGCCTGGGCTGAGCGGGCGCGGAGAATCGGCGCCTCACCCCCATGCAGCAA
>DASXKG010000265.1:0-13333 GCA_036496965.1 Variovorax sp. | reverse complement strand
CCGCCGGAGAACTGATGCGGATAGGCGTCCAGGCGCGCGGCGGCGTCGGGAATGCCGACCCGCTCGAGCAGCGCCAGCGCCTCCTTGCGCGCCTCGGCCCCCGACAGCCCGCGATGCAGCCGCAGCGGTTCGCCGACCAGGCGCGCGATCGTGTGGACCGGGTTGAGTGCCGTCATCGGCTCCTGGAAGATCATGCCGATGCGATCGCCGCGGAGCCGGACCATCTCGCGCTCCGGCAGACCGACCAGCTCGTGTCCATCGAAGCGGATGCTGCCGCTGACCCGGGCAGTGGCCGGCAGCAATCCCATCAGCGACTGCACCGTGATCGACTTGCCGCAGCCGGATTCGCCGACGATGCCCAACGTCTCGCCGCGTTCCAGCGAGAAGCCGATGCCGCGCACCGCCTCGGCCGGCCCGCGTTGCGTCTGCAGCAGGACGTGGAGGTCGTCGACTTCGAGCAGGGCCATGTCGATGGCTGGCTAGCGTGCGCGGGCCAGGCGCGGATCGAGCAGGTCGCGCAGGCCGTCGCCGAGCAGGTTGAGGCCGAGCACTGCCAGGGCGATGGCCAGTCCCGGGAACACCGCCAGCAAGGGCGCCTGGAACATCATCGTCTGCGCCTCGCTGAGCATGCGGCCCCACGAGGGCTGCGGCGGCTGGGTGCCGAGCCCGAGGTAGGACAGCGCGGCCTCGGCCAGGATCGCGATGGCGAAGCGGATCGTGGTCTGCACGATCAGCACCGCCGAGATGTTGGGCAGCACGTGCTGCAGGGTGATCGCGAAAGCTCCCTTGCCGCAGGCGCGTGCGGCGGCCACGTATTCGCGCGACCAGATCGCGTTGGCCGAGGCGCGCGTGATGCGCGCGAAGGTCGGGATGTTGTAGATGCCGATGGCGATGATCGCATTGACGATGCCGGCGCCGAAGACGGCGGTCATCATGATCGCCGAGAGGATCGCCGGGAACGCCATCGTGAAATCGCCGAGCCGCATGATCGCTTCCTCGATCCAGCCGCGCCGCGCCGCGGCCAGCAGGCCCAGCGCGGTGCCGACGGTCAGGCCGATGCCCACCGCGATCACGCCGACCAGGATCGACGCCCGCGCGCCGACCAGCAGCAGCGAGGCGACGTCGCGGCCGAAGGTGTCGGTGCCCAGCCAGTGCGCGGCGCCCGGTCCCTGCAGCTTGGCCGGCAGGTCGATCTCGTAGGGCGACCACGGCGTCCAGACCAGCGACAGCGCGGCAGCCAGCAGCAGCAGCAGCGTGAGCATGCCGCCGATGACGAAGCTGCGGTGGTGCAGGGCGCGGCGCCAGAAGCCCGGGATCCTGAAGGCGGCCGCATCCGGCGCCGTGGCGGGGAGCGCGCTCATTGCGGTCGCCGCCGGGCCGCCCCAAGGCGAGCCGCGGCTCCCCCTCGGGGGGTGGAGTTACACGGAGCGAAGCGCAGTGAAAAGCCGGGGGGCTTCATATATCCGACGCCTTGAGCCGCGGATCGATCACCGCATACAGCACGTCGACCACGAAGTTGACGATGACCACCATCGCCGCCAGCAGCATCACGCAGTTGCGCACCACGATCAGGTCGCGGTTGCTGATGGACTGGAAGATCAGCCTGCCCAGGCCCGGCAGGTAGAACACGTTCTCGACCACGATGGTGCCGGCCAGCAGCTCCGAGAACTGCATGCCCATGACCGTGACCACCGGAATCATGGCGTTGCGCAGCACATGGCGCCAGAGCACGGCACGCTGGGTCACGCCCTTGGCGCGCGCGGTGCGCACGAAGTCTTCGCGCATCACCTCGAGCACCGCCGAACGGGTGATGCGCGCCAGGATCGCGGCCTGCACCACCGCCAGCGACAGCGCCGGCAGCAGGAGCGCCTTGATCCCGGCGAAGATGCCGTCGCCCCAGCCGTCGAAGCCGCCGGCCGAGAACCACTGCAGCTGGACCGAGAAGATCAGGATCAGCAGGATCGCGAACCAGAAATTCGGGATCGCCATGCCCAGCTGGGTCAAGCCCATGAGTCCGACGTCGCCCAGCTTGTTGTGCCGCGACGCCGCGGTCACGCCCACCAGCAGCGCCAGCACGGTGGTGAAGGCCATCGCCAGCAGCGCCAGCGGCACGGTCAGGGCCAGCCGTTCCAGGATCAGGTCGAGCACGGGCGAGCTGTAGGCGTAGCTGTCGCCGAGCTGGCCGGTGAGCAGGCCGCCGATCCAGTGCCAGTAGCGGGTCCACGCCGGCTGGTCGAGGCCGAGCTTGAGCGCCAGCGCCGCCACCGCTTCGGGTGCGGCATCGGGGCCCATCAGCATCTGCGCCGCGTTGCCGGGCAGGATGTCGAGCACGAGGAACACGATGACCGAGGCGCCCATCAGGGTCGCGATCAACGTCAACAGGCGCTTGAGGAGAAACAGGCTCATGGGGCGGGCGCAGCATACCCGACACGCACAGACCATGCCCGCGGCGTGAGCGCCGGCGGACGCCGATAATCGCCCCATGGCCCTGATGATCACCGACGAATGCATCAACTGCGATGTCTGCGAGCCGGAGTGCCCGAACGATGCCATCTACATGGGCGTCGAGATCTACGAGATCGATCCCCGCAAGTGCACCGAATGCGTCGGCCACTTCGATGAGCCGCAATGCGTGCAGGTCTGCCCGGTCGCCTGCATCCCGACGAATCCCGACCATGTCGAGTCGCGCGAGACGCTGTGGCAGAAGTTCGAGCGGCTGGCTGCAGCCAAGGCCGCCGGTCTTCCTTAATCAGCCCTTTTTGCCGACCGGCCCTTGCCCTTGCCGGGCGGTGCGGAGGGATCGCGCGGACTCAGGTACTTCGGATTCTTCCCGGGCTTGGCGCGGCTCGGCTCGACGCTCCTGTCCGGTCGCGCTCCGGCCGCCTGCGGTATTCGCGGGTCGTCGATCAGCGTCGCCCGCTTGCCGACGGCCGAATCTTCGAGGCGCAACCGCTCGCGCTCCATCCGCTCGGCGAGCGCGCGCGCATCGCGCGTGTCCTGGTCGGCCTCCCGGCGCTGCTGCGCCGTGCGCGGGTCGTCCGCGCCGAGCGGCCTGCCGCCCTCGCAGGGACGGTCGGTGTAGTGATTGCCGCAGCGCCAGATGCCGGTGGCAGCTTCCGCTCCCAGTGCGGCCCATTGCAGGCAGGCCCCGGCGAACAGCAGGCTGCCGCGGGTGGCGATCCGTGAATGTGACAGGTTCATTTCTTGTCTGCTCCCTTGCTCTCTTCTTGCTCTTTCCGCTAGCCCGCGGCGGGTGCACCGCCTTCGCCCGGCTCGCGCCTCGGTGGTTTGGGGCGCGGCGGCTTGCTGGTGTGAATGAGCAAGGTCGCCTTGTCCATCTCGCCGGCCACCAGGGCCGGAAAGGCGTGCAGCGTGCGTGCGATCGCGTCCTCGATCGCCTCGCGCTGTTCTGCGAGCGGCTTCTTGAGCACCCAGTTGATCACTTCGGACTTCACGCCCGGATGCCCGATGCCCAGGCGCAGGCGCCAATAGTCCCCCGTACCCAGCTGCGCATGGATGTCGCGCAAGCCGTTGTGGCCGGCGTGGCTGCCGCCGAGCTTGAGCTTGGCCTGTCCCGGCACCACGTCGAGCTCGTCGTGTGCCACCAGGATCTCGCCCGGCTCGATCTTGAAGAAGCGTGCCAGCGCGGCCACCGACCTGCCCGACAGGTTCATGAAGGTCTGCGGCTCGAGCAGCCACAGCGGACGTCCGCCGACCTGCGTGCGCGCCACCAGCCCGTGGTAGCTGCGTTCGGGCGACAGGCGCAGCTTCAGGTCGCGGGCGAGTGCATCGATCCACCAGAAGCCCGCGTTGTGGCGCGTGGCTTCGTACTCGGGACCCGGATTGCCGAGGCCGACAAACAGCTTGATCATGGAAAAAGATTATTGCTCGCTCCCCAGGCTGCCCGTGAAACAGAAACGGCCCGCACTGGGCGGGCCGTTTCTGGGGCTGGGAGCGAAAGAGATTTATTTCTTCGCGGCCGGGGCCTTGGCAGCGGGCGTCTTGGCAGCCGGCGTCTTGGCGGCGGGCTTGCCGGCTGCGGGTGCAGCGGCGGCTTCGGGTGCGGCGCCTTCGGCAGCAGCGGCGGGTTCCTCGGCGACCAGCGGCGGCACGGCCGAGACCAGCACCGGGTTGACCTTGCCGTGGCTCACGAACTTCACGCCCTTGGGCAGCTTGACGTCGTTGACATGCAGCGTGGCGTTCTTCGTCAGGCCCGACAGGTCGACTTCGATGAACTCGGGCAGGTCCGCCGGCAGGCAGTTGATCTCGAGTTCGGTCATGACGTGGTTCACGAGGTTGTGGTCGAGCTTGACGGCCACGGACTCTTCCTCACCCTTGTAGTGCAGCGGCACCTTGACGGTCATGCGGGTGCGGGCATCGACGCGCTGGAAGTCGATGTGCTGCACCAGCTGGCGGAAGGGGTGGTATTGCACATCGCGCAGCAGCACCTTGCTGACGCTGCCGGCGAGCTCCATCTCGAGGATCGACGAGTGGAAGGCTTCCTTCTTGAGGGCGTGCCACAGCGCGTTGTGATCGAGCTCGATCAGCTGCGGCTTGCCGTCTCCACCGTAGACGATACCGGGCGTCTTGCCCGTGATGCGGAGACGGCGGCTCGCACCCGTGCCCTGCTTGGCGCGCTCGAAAGCGACGAATTTCATAGTTCACTCCAGTGGAAGTCGACCGCGACCAGTGCGACTCCGGTTTCAATATGGGCCTCCCTCGAGAGACCCGGCTTTTTGCTCGGAACAGCTTTCCTCAGAAGAGGTTTTCCTGATCCGAGAACAAACTCATGACCGACTCGCCCTTGGCAATGCGCTGGATCGTCTCCGCGATCAGCGGCGCCACGGACAGTTGGCGAATCTTCGAGCAGCCCAAGGCCGCTTCGCTCAAGGGGATCGTGTTGGTCACGACCACTTCGTCCAGCGCCGTCCCCTGGGCGATCCGCTCGATGGCGGGGCCCGAGAAGATCGGGTGCGTGCAGTAGGCATACACCATCTTGGCGCCACGTTCCTTCAACACCTCGGCCGCCTTCACGAGCGTGCCGGCGGTGTCGATCATGTCGTCCATGATCACGCAGTTGCGGCCGTCGATCTCGCCGATCACGTGCATGACCTCGCTCACGTTGGCGCGCGGGCGGCGCTTGTCGATGATGGCGAGGTCGCAATTCAACTGCTTGGCCAGCGCCCGGGCCCGCACCACGCCGCCGACGTCGGGCGAGACCACGATCAGGTCTTCGTAGTTCTTCTGCCGCACGTCGCCCAGCAGCACCGGCGACGCATAGATGTTGTCGACCGGGATGTCGAAGAAGCCCTGGATCTGGTCCGCATGCAGGTCCATGGTCAGCACGCGGGCCACGCCCACGGTCTCGAGCAGGTTGGCCACCACCTTGGCCGAGATCGGCACCCGGCTCGAACGCGGACGGCGGTCCTGGCGCGCATAGCCGAAGTACGGGATCACCGCGCTGATGCGCTCGGCCGAGGCGCGCTTGAGCGCATCGACCATGATGAGCAGTTCCATCAGGTTCTCGTTGGTCGGCGCGCAGGTCGACTGGACCACGAACACGTCGCGGGCCCGGACGTTCTGGTTGATCTCGACCGTGACCTCGCCATCGGAGAACCGGCCTACCCGGGCCGCGCCGAGCGAGGTCCCCAGGTGGTGCGAAATCTCCGCGGCCAGGCTCGGATTGGCATTGCCGGTGAAAACCATGAAATCAGGGTGTTGAACCTGCATGAGCGTCCCGGCTAAAAGCATCCGGCAATGCGAAATGGCTCTTGGAGGAGCCGCCAAAATATTCTCGAATGAAGATTTGGCAGGGGAGAAAGGATTCGAACCTTTGCATGCTGGAATCAAAATCCAGTGCCTTAACCAGCTTGGCGACTCCCCTACACGGGTCGATGACCTGCGTCCTCGACCGATATATGTCGCATCGGGCCCTTGCAGACCCGATCTCACTCATGCCGCCCAGCCCACCAGGGGATGAACGGCCAAATTGTTGCACGTGCGAACCTGCCAGCCCTGGGGCGCCTCGATCAGCACGGCTTGCGGCGGCAGGGCCGCGAAAACCGAACTTCCCGAGCCGCTCATGCGTGCCTCGAGCCCTTGGCGACCGAACCACCGGATGGCTTCGGAAACCGCAGGACAAAGCCGCTCTGCGACCGGCTGCAGGTCGTTTCGCCCAAAACTGTAGGCTTGACGATGTGCAGCAAAGCCCGAGATTATAGCAGCCGGCGTGCTGCGCTGGAGCTCAGGTGCTGCAAAAATCATGCGGGTGTCCAAGCCTTCGGCCGGTTTCACCACGGCGAAGCGGCCCGGCGGCAGCTCGATCGGGGTGATCGCTTCGCCGATGCCCTCGACCCAGGCGTTGCGCCCGCGCAGGAAGAAGGGCACATCGGCGCCCAGCGCCAGGCCGATCTGTTCCAGGGTGGCCAGCGGCAGGTTCAGCCGCCAGAGGCGGTTCAGCGCCAGCAGGCAGGTCGCCGCGTCCGAGGAGCCGCCGCCCAGCCCCGCCTGGGCCGGCACCTGCTTGGCGACGCCGATGTGGGCGCCGAGCGGGCAGCCTGCAAAAGCCTGCAGCGCCCGGGCGGCGCGCAGGCTCAGGTCGTCCGCGGGCAGGGCGCTCGTGAGGTCCTCGCGCGTGATGGCGCCGTCGCCGCGCAGTTCCACGTGCAGCTGGTCGCACCAGTCGATCAGCATGAACACCGACTGCAGCAGGTGGTAGCCATCGGGCCGCCGCCCCGTGACGTGCAGGAACAGATTGAGCTTGGCCGGTGCCGGAAGGTCGTAGAGGGCCTTCATGCCGGCTCGAAGATGATGCGCAGGTCGGCGCGGGGCTGCGGCGTTTCGCGGACGGCAGACAGCCGGCCCTGGCCGATCTGCGTCAGGTCGGGCCGCCAGCCGGGCACCTGCTGGGCGCGGCCGGCCAGCCAGGCGAACAGGGCGTCCACCGGAATGGCGGCGCCGGTGGCAGCCTCGATCAGGGCATCCACCGAATCGAAACGGCGGGTCTCGTGGCCGTTCATGAGGACGGCCTCACCGGTCGACCAGTGCAGCCGGGCCAGGGTGCTGCCGATCGGGCTGGTCAGGACGAGTTCGCCCGCCTGGGGCGCCCCGCGCAGCTCGAACAGCGCCGAAAAGCTCTGCGCCGGATCGCTGTCCACGCGCAGCGACATGCGCCCGCTCCAGGCCGCGGGTGGGGGCGGCGCTGCCGAACTGCCCGGCCCGACGGGGCTGGCGCAGCCCGCCACCAGCAAGAAGCCGGCACAACAGCCGGCCAGCCAGGCCGAGCGCCGATTCAAAGCTTCACATGCAGGCGCTTGAGCGTTTCCTGCAAGGTCTCGTTGTCCGCATCGGCCAGCGACGCTTCCTTCCAGATCGAGACCGCACGATCGCGCTGGCCGCCGGCCCACAGCACTTCGCCGAGGTGGGCGCCGATTTCCGGGTCGGGCCGGCGCTTGTAGGCGTCTTCGAGGATGCGCGTGGCCTCGGCGGTGTTGCCGAGGCGGTATTCCACCCAGCCCAGGCTGTCGGCAATGAAAGGATCGTCCGGCGCCAGTTGCACGGCCTTCTGGATCAGCGTGCGCGCCTCTTCCAGCCGGATCTTTCGATCAGCGAAGGAATAGCCGAGTGCGTTGTAGGCATTCTGGTTGTCCGGCTTGAGCTCGATCAGGCGGCGCAGCAGGCGCTCCATCTCGTCCATGCGGTTCAGCTTCTCGGCCACCATCGCCTGGTCGTAGAGCAGATCGGTGTCGTCCGGCGAGGCGGCGCTGGCCTGTGCCAGCATGTCGTAGGCGGCCTGGTACTGCTTGGCGTCGCGCAGCAGTTCGACTTCGGTGAGGAACTTGAGCTTCTTTTCCTCGGGCGTGCCCTCGGGCAGGGCATGGATCAGCTCGCGCGCCTGCGCCAGCTTGCCTTCGCGGGCCAGCAGCGCAGCGCGCCGCGCCTGGGCGCCGACCTGGTCCTCGCTGCTGTCGATGCGGCCCAGCCATGCCTCGGCGGCGGCGAAGTCCTTGCGCCGTTCCGCCAGCTGGGCCAGCAACAGGTAGGCCTGGGTCAGCCCGCGCTCGCGGGCCTCGGAATCGGGTTGGGCGCTGATCAGCGCCACGTAGCGTTTGAACGATGCTTCGGCGGCGGCGTCCTGCCGGGCCTGGGCCTGCAGGCTGCCGAGCAGCAGCCAGGGGTCGGCCAGGTCGGGCCGGGCCGTCGTCAAGGCAGTGAGCTGGGCCGCGGCATCCGTGTAGCGGCGGCCCTCGACCAGCACCCGCGCGTAGCCGATGCGAACTTCCGGTTGGGCCTTCGGGCCTTCGAGGTAGCGCAGCACGATCGGCTCGGCCAGCGGCTGGGCCGGATCGATCAGGTCCAGGGCGAGGATCGCCGGGCCTTCGGCCGACGGATCGAGCTGCTGGCCCCTGATGGCCGCATCGAGAGCACCGGCGCTGTCACCCGCCACCAGGCGCAGCCGGCCCACCGTGGCCCAGGCGGCGCCGCCGGTGGCCGGATTGTTCAGGTCGTCGGACAGCGCCTGCTCGACCACCGAGGCGGCGAGCTTCTTGTCCGTCGCACGCGAGTAGTTGCGCGCGATCAGCGCCATCAGGAAAGGCCGCTCGACCTGCGGCGTGGCAGCCACCTCGGCGCGCAGAGGCTCGACGGTTTCGCCGATCCGGTTCATCGCGATGAGGATCTGCAGTTCGAAGCGGCGGGCCTCGCGCGAATCGGGCAGCGTTTCCTTCCAGGCACGGGTGGCGGCCAGCGCGGCGTCGCCGGAGCGCGACTGCAGGGCGATCTCGACGGCGCGCTGGAACAGCTTGTCGTCACGCGCCCGCTTGGCGGCATCGAGGACCAGTCCGTAGGCTGCCCCGGGGTCGGTGCGTGCACTGAGTTCGCCCACCAGCACCTCGTAGAAGAGCTCGGCGGTCATCGCGGAGGACAGCGCGGGGCCGTTGTCCGTGTCCTTGTCCTTGTCGCGGGCCGAGCCTTGCGCGGGCGCGCCCGGCACGGGCGTGGGGTCGACGATGGCCGGCGGCGTGGCGGGCGCGACAGGAGCCGCGGGCTCGGTCTGCGCATGGGCAGCGAGCCCGAACAGGGCCAGGATCACGGCCGCTGCAAGGCGGGATCGGCGAAACGGAGAGGTCATAACCCATAATAATCCAGGCATATGTACGAGGTGGTGGGCCGGTTGCAAAGCCGATGTGTTTTGATGCGGGCTTTCGCCCATGCCTGAACTGCCCGAAGTCGAAGTCACCCGCCGTGGTTTTGCGGATCGCATTGCCGGCGCGCGCATCGATGTGGTGCGCACGGGCAAGCCGCTGCGCTGGGCGCTCGCGGTCGACCCTGCTGCGCTGGCCGGCCGCACCGTGCGTTCGGTGCGCCGGCGCGGCAAGTACCTGCTGGTCGACCTGGACGCCGGCATCCTGTTGATGCACCTGGGCATGTCGGGCAGCCTGCGCTTCGATGCCGCGCTGCCGGCGCCCGGCACGCACGATCATTTCGACCTGGTCACCAGCCGCGGTACGCTGCGCCTGAACGACCCGCGCCGCTTCGGTGCGGTGGTCTATGTGGAGGACGAAAGTTCGCCGCTGGCCATCAAGCTGCTCGGCGGCCTGGGCATGGAGCCGCTCGGCGACGGGTTCGACTTCGAGGCCTTCCATGCCGGCCTGCGCCGGCGCCGTTCGCCGATCAAGCAGGTGCTGCTGGCGGGCGAGGTGGTGGTCGGCGTGGGCAACATCTATGCCTCCGAGGCGCTCTTTCTGGCCGGCATCCGCCCCACGCTGTCGGCGGCGGGCATCAGCCGCCCGCGCGCGTTACGTCTTCATACTGCAGTGCGGGAGATACTGGCACGGGCGGTCGAGCGTGGTGGCAGCACCTTGCGCGATTTCTCGGACATCGACGGACGGAGCGGCTATTTCCAGCTCGAGGCGACCGTTTACGGTCGCAAGGGCGAGCCCTGTCGGGTATGCGCGACACCGATTCGAATGGTGCGCCAGGGGCAGCGGGCCACCTATTACTGCCCAATGTGTCAAAAGCACTGAAAGTGCTGATGCGAAATCACGTTGCGATGACGTGCCGATGCTATATTTTGTAAGTCGTCCTTACATTTAATGTTTTGACCGCCTCCTTCAATCAGCAACTCGACAAGCACGGCGCTTGGCGGCGCAACTTTGCGCACCGTCTCAAGTGGCTCACCCGCTGGTTGGACGACAACGACCTGCTCAACCAGAGCGTGGCCGAGCGCCTGCGCGACCTCGAATCGCAATTGCGCACCAGCAAGGTGATGGTCGCCTTCGTGGCCGAGTTCTCGCGCGGCAAGTCGGAGCTGATCAACGCGATCTTCTTCGCTGCGTACGGGCGCCGGATCATGCCGGCCAGTGCCGGGCGCACCACCATGTGCCCGACGGAGCTGGGTTATGACCCTGCCCACCCGGCCAGCCTGCGCCTGCTGCCGATCGAGACCCGGCTCGAGCCCCATTCGCTGGCCCATTGGCGCGAGGAGCCCGAGCGCTGGACCGAGATCGCGATCGAGGTCGACAACGCCGAGCAGGTGTCGGTGGCGATGGGCAAGGTTGCCGAGGTGCGCTGGGTACCGCTGGCCGAGGCCCGGGCGCTCGGCTTCTGGAGCGACGAGGTGCCGGACGACAACCCGATGCCCGACGCCGACGGCCGGGTCGAGATTCCGCGCTGGCGCCACGCGGTGCTGAACATGCCCCATCCGCTGCTGGAGCAGGGCCTGGTCATCCTCGACACGCCGGGCCTGAACGCGATCGGTGCCGAGCCGGAGCTGACCGTGAGCCTGATCCCGCAGGCCCATGCGGTGGTGTTCATCCTGGCGGCGGACGCCGGCGTGACGCGTTCGGATCTGTCCATCTGGCGCGAGCACCTGGTCACCGAAGGCGACCTCAGCGAAACCCGCATCGTGGTGCTGAACAAGATCGACACCATGTGGGACATCCTGAGCACGCCGGCCCAGGTCGACGCCCAGATCCAGCGGCAGCGCAAGGGCGCGGCCGAGCTGCTCGGCGTGCCGCTGACCCAGGTGCTGCCGGTGTCGGCGCAAAAGGGGCTGCAGGCCAAGATCCGCAAGGACGTGCCGCTGTTGCAGGCGAGCCGCCTGCCGGCGCTGGAGGCGGTGCTCGGCGAAGGGCTGCTCGGCAAGCGCGAGAAGATGCTGCGGCTGGCGGTGGATGCCGGCATCCTGGCGCTGCGCACCGAGGCGTCGCGCATTCTCAACGTGCGCCAGCGCGATCTTTCCGAGCAGGCGCTGGAGTTGCAGGGCCTGCGCGGCAAGAACGGCTCGGTCATCCGCCACATGCGCTCGCGCATCGAGCAGGAGCAAAACGAGTTCGAGGGCAGCAACGCCCGCATCCTCGCGCTGCGTTCGGTGCAGGGCAAGCTGCTGCGCGAGGTCTACGCCGTGCTCGGCAGCACCGCGTTGAAGGCCGACATGGGCCGGCTGTCCTCGGCGCTGAAGCGGCGCGGCATCAAGTTCAGCGTGCGCAAGGTCTACGGCGAGACTTTCGACGCCCTGCGCAACAACCTGCGCGAGGTGCAGGCCACCACCTCGGAGATCCAGTCGATGCTGCATGCCACGTTCCGGCAGCTGAACGCCGAGCATGGTTTCACCCTGCAGGCGCCGCCGGAGCCCGACCTGACGGGCTTCGAGAAGCAGCTCGGCCAGATCGAGAAAAGCCATGTGCACTACCTGGGCGTGGGCAACATGCTGAAGCTCTCCCAGCCCGACTTCTGCGACAAGCTGGTGCGCGCGCTGGCCAGCCGGCTGCGGGTGGTCAACGAGGCCGCCATGACCGAGGTGGAGCGATGGAGCAAGGGCGCCGGTGCCCAGCTCGATGCCCAGCTCAAGGAGCGGCGCCGCAACTTCACCAAGCGCATCGAGGCCGTGGAACGCATCCAGGGCGCGGCGGGCAATCTGGACGAACGCCTGGCCGAGCTGGCCGCGCAGGAGGCCAACCTGGCGGAGCTGCACACGCGGCTGGCCGATCTCACCGACCTGCTGGCGAGCCACGAAGCACCGAACGTCGCGGCACCGAACAGCGAACTCAGTGCCGCCTGAGGCAACGCGGCCGGCCGCGGGCGCAGCGAGCGCATCCGCCACACCGGTCTTCTCCGAACGCATCGTCGCCTGGCAAGGCAGCCACGGCCGCAGCGAGCTGCCCTGGCAGAACACCCGCGACCCCTATCGCGTGTGGCTGTCCGAAGTGATGCTCCAGCAGACCCAGGTGTCGACGGTGCTGGGCTATTTCGCGCGCTTCCTGGCGCGCTTTCCGAGCGTGGCCGCGCTGGCCGCCGGCACGGAGGACGAGGTGTTCGGCCTCTGGAGCGGCCTGGGCTACTACAGCCGCGCCCGCAACATGCATCGCTGCGCGCAGGAGGTCGTTGCGCGCTTCGGCGGCGAGTTTCCGCAGAGCGCGCTGCAACTGCAAAGCCTGCCCGGTATCGGACGCTCCACCGCCGCGGCCATCGCCGCCTTCTGCTTCGGTGAGCGGGTCGCCATCCTGGACGGCAACGTGAAACGCGTGTTGACGCGTCTGCTCGGCTTCGGCGGCGACCTGTCCTCCGCGGCGCAGGAGCGCCTGCTCTGGAGCGAGGCCGGCGAACTGCTGCCGCCGGCTGGGGAATGCGAGGCGATCTCGGCCTATACGCAGGGCTTGATGGACCTGGGCGCCACCGTGTGCCTGCCGCGCAGGCCGAGCTGCATGCTGTGTCCGGTCAACGACCTGTGCGTGGCCCGGCGCCAAGGCGCGCAAGAGGCCTATCCGCTCAAGACGCGCAAGCTGCGCCGCAGTTCGGAGTCGCTCTGGATGCTGCTGGCCCATGATGTGCGCGGGCGCGTGTGGCTGGAAAAGCGCGCGGCGCGCGGCATCTGGGCCGGGCTCTATTGCCTGCCGATCTTCGACAGCCGTGCCAGCCTGCTCGAAGGCGTGCCTGCACGGGAGCGAACCGAGGCGCGCGACGAAGCCGCCTTCCTGCACGTGCTCACCCACAAGGACCTGCATCTGCACCCGGTCTCGATCACCTGCCGCAGCTTGCCCGCGCCCTCGGACACCGGTGCGTGGTTCGAGGCAGCGCAATGGAATGCGCTCGGGCTGCCGGCGCCGGTGCGCAAGCTGCTGCAGGCCGCGTAGGCCGGCGCCCGGATTCCGGGACTCAGAGACCGTCGAGCTCGCGATGGCGCTTCAGCGCGGCCCAGCGCGTGCCGAAGCCGCGTGCCAGTTGCTCGACCAGGAACACCGAGCGGTGCTGGCCGCCGGTGCAGCCGATCGCCACGGTCACGTAGCTGCGATGGTCGCGCGCCAGCGCATCGAGCCAGCGGCCGAGGAACTGC
>DASXKG010000264.1:0-1838 GCA_036496965.1 Variovorax sp. | reverse complement strand
CCCGGGATGGTCGCCACCCACCATTGGTCGAGCAGCACCTGCCGGCCCGAGGCGACCATCGCCCCCCATTCCGGCGCCGGCGGCTGTGCGCCGAGGCCAAGGAAGCCCAGGCCCGCGGCGGTGAGGATGATGCCGGCCATGTCCAGGGTCAGGCGGATGATAACGCTGGGCAGGCAGAGCGGCACGATCTGGGTGGCAATGATGCGGAGTGCCGATGCGCCTTGCAGCTCGGCGGCCTGGATGAATTCCGCCCGCCGGCGGGTCAAGGTCTCGGCGCGGGCGAGGCGGGCATAGGGCGGCCAGGCGGTGAGCGCGATGGCGATCACCGCGTTCTCGATCCCCGGACCGAGGGCTGCGGCAAAGGCCAGCGCCAGCACCAGGCGCGGGAACGCCAGGAAGATGTCGGTGATGCGCATCAGCACCGTATCGACCACGCCGCCGAAATATCCGGCGGGCAGGCCGATGGCGAGGCCCACCGGCACCACGATCACGCCCACCATGGCGACGATGGTGAGCGTAATGCGCGAGCCGAACACCACGCGGGCGAAGATGTCCCGCCCCAGCTCGTCGGTGCCGAACGGATGCTGCCAGCTCGCCGGCTGCAGCCGGTCCGCCAGCACCTGCAGGGTGGCGGCCTGGGGGTCGGCGATCAGCGGGGCGAACACCGCCATCAGCACCAGCAGCAGCACGATGCCAAGCCCGCTCATCGCCAGCGGATTGCGGCGGAAGCCGAGCCATGCGCGGTACCAGCGGCCAAAGCGGGCCTGGCGGCGGCTGGCGGGCGCCGGGCTCAGCAGCCAGGCACGCGCGGTGCCGGGGACAGGGGCTGCGGCCATCACTGATCCCGCGCGCGCGGATCGACCAGCGGGTAGATCAGGTCGGACATCATGTTCAGCCCGATATAGACCACGCCCACCAGCACCGTGCCGCCCAGCACGGCGTTGAGGTCGGCGTTGAACAGGGAATTCTTCATGTAAAGGCCGAGGCCCGGCCAGGCGAACACCGTTTCGGTCAGGACGGCACCCTCCAGCAGGTTGCCGAAGGTGAGGGCGATGACGGTGACGAGCTGCACCCAGACATTGCCCAGCGCATGCACCCAGACGACGCGCCACGGCGAAAGGCCCTTTGCCAGGGTCGCCAGCACATATTCCTGCCGCAACTGCCCCAGCATGAAGCTGCGCGTCATCCGCGCCACATAGGCAAGCGACAGGTAGCCCAGGATGGAGGCGGGCAGAGCCAAGTGGCCGAAGGCGTTCCAGAACACGTCGTATTCGCCGGCCAGCAGGCTGTCGACCGTGATCATCCCGGTGGTCGGAGAGACGATGTCGTCGAACGCCACATCCAGCCGTCCCGGCCCGTCGACCCAGCCGAGCCGGGCGTAGAACAGCAACAGGCCGACCAGCCCCAGCCAGAACACCGGCATGGAATAGCCGAACAGCGACAGCAGACGGATCGCCTGGTCCTGCCAGCGGCCGCGATGGGTCGCGGCCAGCACGCCCATCGGCACGCCTACGACAACACCGATGAACAAGGCCGGCAGCGCCAGTTCCAGGGTCGCGGGGAAGACCCGCAGCAGGTCCTGCAGGACGGGGTGCGAGGTGATGACGGAATTGCCGAAGTCGCCGTGCAGCACCTTCATCAGGTAGCGCCAGTACTGCACGGGCAGCGGCAGGTCGAGCCCGATCTCGGCCCGCACTCGCGCATAGGTCTCGGCCGAGGCCTTGTCGCCGACGATGGCCAGCACCGGATCGATCGGGATCACCCGCCCGATGAAGAAGGTGACGCAGGTCAGCCCGAGGAAGGTGAGCGCGACGGACGACAGGTTGCGCGCCGCCCGT
>DASXKG010000263.1:0-3681 GCA_036496965.1 Variovorax sp. | reverse complement strand
CCTGTGTCTGGCGCCAGATTCGCTGTTCAACGGTGAGTCCGGGTGTGGGGAGAATCGCTGTCCCAGTATCTGCGCCGCGCCAACCCCAGTCAACGCAAGTGAATCTCAATCGCCGAGGGCCGAGGGGGCCCGATCCGTCATCGATGGCGCTTCGACCTCAGGGCCCCCTTGCAGGCGCGTGAAAGCAGCTCGGCGAAGGCGGCCGCGGCCGGCGACAGGCTGCGGCCGCTGCGCCGGATGATGCCGAGCGTGCGGCCGATGGCGGGCTGGTCCAGCCGCACGCCGACCACGGAGGCGGGTTGGCGCGGCAAGGTCAGCTGGGGCACGACGGCCAGGCCCAGTCCGTGTTCCACCAGCCCGATCAAGGTCGAGACATGGCGCACCTCGCAGATGGGCCGGGGCAGCGGCGGCAGCTCGGCCAGGGCCTGGTCGATGAACAGGCGGTTGCGGCTCGCATGCGCCACCCGCGCCAGGGGGTGGGCCGCGAGTTCCTCCCAGGCCACCGAGCGGCGCTTGGCGAGCGGGTGGTCGGCCGGGCAGGCCAGCACGTAGGGTTCCTTCAGCAGCGGCGTGAATTCGAGCTCCGGATCCTGCATGCCGATGTAGTTCAGCGCGAAGTCGGCCTCGCCCTGCTTGACGCTGGCCAGGACTTCGTCCGCACCCTCTTCGATGATGCGCACCAGCACCTGCGGATGCTGCTCGCGGAAGCTGCGGATCACCGGCGGCATGAAGTGATGGATGGTCGACAGCACCACGCCCACCGTCACGTCGCCGGCCTCGAGGTCCGCGGCGTCGCGCAGGCTGAGCACGCAGCGATCGAGGTCTTCCACCAGGCCGCGCACCTGTCCCAGGAAGCGGCGTCCCAGCAAGGTCAGTTCGACGCTGCGCGTGGTGCGATCGAAGAGCCGCACGCCCAGGGTGTCTTCCAGGTGGGAGATGCGCCGCGACAGGGCCGGCTGCGACAGATGCAGCACCCGCGCCGCCACCGCGAAGCTCTGTGTTTCGCCGACGGTGACGAAAGCCCGGAGATCGGCCAGCGAGGGCTTGATCATGGCGATTCATTCATGCAAGAGTTGCAATAAAACCTCAGAAAGTTGCAATTTACTTCAAAGTGCCGAATGCGCAAGATGGGCGGCAGCACAAGGAGACAAACGAATGCAGCGCCGCCATCTTCTGCAGGCCGCAGCGGCGGCCGTCGCGTTGCCGCGGCTGGCTTTCGCGCAGCAATTCCCCACCCATCCGATCCGCTACATCGTCCCGGTGGCCGCCGGCGGCGGCAGCGACATGATCGGGCGCGTGGTGTCGGAACGCTGGGGCAAGCTGCTCGGCCAGGTCATCGTGGTCGAGAACCAGGGCGGGGCCGGCGGCGTGCTGGCCTGCCAGATCACGGCCAAGGCCGCCCCCGACGGCTACACCCTCATGCAGGGCTATGTGGCCACGCACGGCACCACGCCGGCGACGCGCAGCGTCAGTTACGACGCGATCAGGGATTTCACGCCCATCGGGATGATCGGCGCCACGCCCAACGTGCTGGTGGTGAACCCTTCCGTGCCGGCCAGGAGCGTCGACGAATTCATCCAGTACGCGAAGAAGAATCCCGGCAAGTTGAGCTACGGCTCGTCCGGCGCCGGTTCGCTGACGCACCTGACGATGGAACTCTTCAAGCAGGAGACGGGCATCACCATGGTGCACATCCCGTACCGCGGCATCGCGCCGGCGATCAACGACCTGCTGGGCGGCCAGACCCAGGCCATGTTCCCGGGCCTGGCGGCGGCGCTGCCGCAGCTGCGCGGAGGCGGCATGCGGGCGCTGGCCGTCACCGGCAAGAAGAGAAGCGCGCAGCTGCCCGACACGCCGACCATGGAAGAGGTCGGCTTCAAGGGCTTCGACGCCCTCCAGTGGTATGGCTGCGTGGGGCCGGCCGGCATTCCCAAGGACGTCGTGCAGCGCCTGAACGAGACGCAGGTCGCCGTGCTCAAGGCGCCCGACCTGGCGGAAAAGCTGGCCGGCGAAGCCGTCGAGCCCTGGCCCATGAGCTCGGAGGAGTTCGGCCGCTACATCGCCTCCGAGATCACGCGCTGGACCGCGCTGGCCAAGGCACGCAACATCCGCCTCGAGGAGTGACCCGCCTCGGGCCTCCTCGTTCATTCCTCCCAACCGAGTCCTTCCAGTGGCCCGCAATACCCAAGTCCCTGCCGACCTCCACGCCCCGGCGATCACCGCCATCCTGGCCCGCTTCGTGGCCGGCCACCCTTCGCAAGGATGGAGCGGGGCGGTGGAGCACGAGGCTCACCGCACCTTCTACAACTGGCTCGGCTGTGCGATCGGCGCCGCGCGCCATGAAGCCGCCGATGCCGCCGTGGCGGCCGTGCGGATGCTCGAGCCGGCGCCTCAGGCCACGCTGCTGGGCCGCTCCGAGAAGGTGGACATGGCCAGTGCCGCCCTGGTCAACGGCATCACCTCCCACACCTTCGATTTCGACGACACGCACCTGAAGACCATCATTCATCCGGCCGGGCCCGTCGCCTCGGCCGTGCTGGCCTTGGGCGAGCACCGGGGCGCCTCGGGCCGGCAGCTGATCGATGCCCTGGTGCTCGGCATCGACGTGGCCTGCCGCATCGGCAACACCATGTACCCGGACCACTACGATCGCGGCTGGCACATCACCGGCTCCACCGGCATGCTGGGCGCGGCGGCCGGCTGCGCACGCCTGCTCGGCCTGGACGAGCGGCAGACCGCGATGGCGATCGGCATCGCCGCCTCGCAGCCGGTCGGCCTGCGCGAGCAGTTCGGCACCATGACCAAGCCCTTCCACCCGGGCGGCGCGGCGCGCGCGGGCCTGATGTCGGCGCTCCTGGCCAGCCACGGCTTCAGCGCCAGCGAGCGGGCGCTGGAGGCGCCGCGCGGTTTCATCCAGGTGGTGTCCGACAAGCGGAGCTGGCACGAGGTGACCGACGCGCTCGGCGAGCGCTTCGAGATCTCCTTCAACAGCTACAAGCCCTTTGCCTGCGGCATCGTGATCCATCCCAGCATCGATGCCTGCGTGCGCCTGCGCGACCAGGGCATCCGGCCGGAGCAGGTCGAGCGCATCGAATTGCGCGTGCATTCGCTGGTGCTCGAACTGACCGGCAAGAAGGAGCCCAGGGACGGCTTGCAGGGCAAGTTCAGCGTCTACCACGGTTGCGCCGCGGGCCTGATCTTCGGCCGCGCGGGCGAAGAGGAATTCTCCGACGCGGTGGTCAACGACCCGAAGGTGATCGCGCTGCGCAACAAGGTGCAGGCCACGATCGACGACGGCATCGACGAGGCCGCGGTGCAGGTGACGGCGGTGCTGCAGGATGGTCGCCGGGTCGAGGTGCGGGTCGACCATGCGATCGGCTCGCTGGAGAACCCGCTGTCCGATGCCCAGCTGGAAGCCAAGTTCGATTCGCTGGTGGTGCCGGTGCTCGGCGCCAACCGCGCGCAGCAGATCACCCGGGCCTGCCGCTCGCTGGCCGCGCTGGACGACCTGCGTTCGTTGACGGCGCTGTGCGGCGCCTGATGCCTTCGATGCGTCGCCCGCCGATCGCTTGCACGCGCCGCCGCTTCAGCGCCGCCGGCGCGCTGCTGCTGGCCGGTTGTGCCGGCCCCAAGCCCGACCCGCTCGCCGCCGCGAAGGCCGAGCTCGGCGCAACCGGCGAG
>DASXKG010000262.1:0-2805 GCA_036496965.1 Variovorax sp. | reverse complement strand
CTGCTGGTCGAATGCGGCACCCATGGCGACCCGCAAAGCCGGCTGGTGGCGCAAGACCAATGCCTCCGCTTCCTGGAAGCCGCCGGCAGTTTCGACCCCGGCGACTGCGCCGCGCTACTGCCGGGCTGGCGCCTGCCCGACGCGCCGGACCCATGGATCCTGGAGGTCACGGCCGGCGTGGTCGCTCGCGACGCGCAGGTTCGTTTCGAGCGTCCCTTCAAGGGCCTCGACGTGATCCCGCGCGCCGGCACCGTCATCGGCTTCAATGGCGACCCGATCGAGACCCCGTACGACGATTGCGTGCTGATCATGCCTTCCTTGCGCCAGGCAAAGGCGGGTGTCACCGTGGTGCGCTTCGCGCGCCGGCGGCGCGCGCACTAGGGTCTGTTGATGTCAGTTTTCCAGGACGCTATCGCGTGACCCGCCACGCATGAAACTGGCGCATCCCAATGCCAGGGATACCGCGGAATCGGCTTCGCCGGGCCGCTGGTATCGCCCCTTGAGGGGGAGGCGCCGCAGGCGCTTCGGGGGTGTTCAAGTCAACAGGAACGAGAACACGGCGCCCTTCTCGGGTTTCGGCAGCAGCCGGATGTCGCTGCCGTGCAGCTGCAGGATGCGCTGCACGATCACCAGCCCGAGCCCGCCGCTGCGCCCACCGGTCGAAGAGAACATCGGCCGCGTGAACAGCGCCTTGTGCATCTCGCTGGGAATGCCCGGGCCGGTGTCGCTGATCTCGACCCGCACGCCGGCTGCGTCCTGGCGCAGCTGCACCACGATCTCCCCGCCGGCCGGCGTGTGCCGGATCGCGTTGTCCAGCAGGTTGGTCAGGACGCGCTCGATCATGCCCAGATCGGCGGTCACGCCGGGCAGGCCGGGCGCGATGTCGGCCACCAGCCGCTGCTGGCGCGCCTCGGCGGCCAGCTCGAATTTCTGGAACACATCCTGCACCAGGTCGGCCAGCGCGAAGCTCTCCTTCTCCGGCTTGACCACCCCGTATTCCAGGCGCGCCAGCTCGAACAGCTCCTGCGACAGCCGTGTCACCTTGCGGCTTTGCGCCAGCGCGATCTCCAGGTAGCGCCGGCGCTCGGCGAGCTCCAGGATGTCGGCCTTCATCAGCAGGGTTTCCAGGTAGCCATGCAGCGAGGTGAGCGGCGTGCGCAGGTCGTGCGAGATGTTGGCGAACAGCTCGCGCCGCTGCTGGTCCTGGCGGGTGAGTTCGCGCCACTGCTCGGCGATGCGCCCGGTCATCTGGCGAAAGGCCTGGGCCAGGGTGGCGATCTCGTCGCCGCCGCGGCCGGCCCGCTCGAACGCCGGGCCGGCATCCTGCAGGGCGTCGACGCCGTCCTTCTCGAAACGGCGCACCGCCCCCGTCAACTCGCGCAGCGGCCGGGTGATCAGCCGAAAGGCGGCCAGCCCCGCGAGCAGGCCGAGCAGCGCCACCAGGCCCATCGACCACAGCGTGGTGCGCAACACGTTGCTGGCGGCCGCCGCGGCCAGCAGCGCATCGCGGTCCTCGCCCGACAACACGACATAGACAAAACCGACCTCGCGGCCGTCGATGCGCAGCGGCGCGGCACTGAACACCTTGTGCACCCCGTCGCCGCGCGGATCGTCGCCGAGGATCGGCAGCGGGGCGCCGTCGAGCAGGCGGCGGATCGGCGCCAGGTCCACCCGGTCCCGCTTCAGGTGCCCCGGCGGGGCCGCCTGGGCCTGGATGCGGCCGTCGGGCGCCAGCAGGTAGACCTCGACGCTCGGGTTGACGTCCATCAGCTTGTCGAACAGGTCGTGCACCGCCGCCCCGTTCAGGCCGCTGCGCTCCATGAGGGTGGAGTTCTCGGCGATGTGCGCGGCCAGGCCCAGCGACAGGCGCTGCGTCACCTCCTGCTCGTAGCGGCCGCTGGCCTGCATCTGCAGCCAGATCGACGCGCCGCTGCAGGCCAGCAGCAGCACGGCGAAGACCACCCAGATGCGGCGCGACAGGCTGCTCATCCGCCCACCTCCGGCGCCACCATCTTGTAGCCGCGCCCCCAGACGGTGAGGATGCGGCTCGGCTGCGCCGGGTCGGCCTCGACCTTCGTGCGCAGGCGGTTGATGTGCGTGTTGACCGTGTGCTCGTAGCCGTCGTGCTGGTAGCCCCAGACCTGGTTGAGCAGGTCCAGGCGCGAGAACACCTTGCCCGGATGGCGGGCGAAGAAATGCAGCAGGTCGAATTCGCGCGGCGTGAGTTCGACCGGCCGATCGTCCACGTGCACCTCGCGCGCCACCGGATCGATATGCAGGTTGCCCAGATCCAGCCGCCCGGCTTCCAGGCGCGCGTTGCGGGCCAGCGCATCGCTGCGCCGCAGCAGCGCCCGCACCCGGGCAACCAGTTCCAGCACCGAGAAGGGCTTGGCCAGGTAGTCGTCGGCGCCCAGCTCCAGGCCCAGGATGCGGTGCACTTCGCTGGAGCGCGCGCTGGTGATGATGATCGGCGTGTAGCGCGTCATGGCCCGGGCCCGGCGGCAGATCTCCAGGCCGTCCACGCCCGGCAGCATGAGATCGAGGATCAGCGCGTCCCAGCTGCCGCGTTCGAGCTCGCGCAGGCCCGCATCTCCATCGCTCGCGCGGGTGATGGCGAAGCCCTCGTCCTGCAGATGCATACGCATCAGCTCGGCGATATCGGCATCGTCCTCGACGATCAGAATGCGCTTGGCAGAGTCCATGAACGGATTGTCCCGCGATATGGCCGAACCATTTGTCACGATTAATTGAACTCTTCGTGATGAATCCTCCACCGGGTGCGGCCAACAATCCGCCCATGCCCAG
>DASXKG010000261.1:0-8193 GCA_036496965.1 Variovorax sp. | reverse complement strand
GGGGTGGTCCCCCAGTGAGCATTGGCAACGACGAGTGGGCCCTCTCTGGGGCCTCACCCGAAGGGCCGGGACGGCAAGGGGCGCAGGGCGTCGTTGCGGTCCTTGCCCGGGGGATCACCCCGGGCTGCGGCCCACGCCTAGCCCTGCACCCCTTGCCGTCCCGGCGCGGGGGTGATTCATGTGTTAACAGGCCCTAGTCGCCTCCTCGGTCCGATTTCCATTCATCCCGACGCCTGCGCAAGCGGGCGTTTCTGCTTCCAGGTTCCAGACGATGACAGCTCAATTGATCGACGGCAACGCGCTCTCGCGCCAACTGCTCGCCGAGGTCGCCACCCGCGCCGCCGCGCTCAGCGCACGCGGCCACCAGCCGGGCCTGGCCGTCATCCTGGTCGGCAACGACCCGGCCAGCGAGGTCTACGTCGGCAAGAAGGTGCAAGCCTGCCGGGAGCGCGGCCTGCGCTCGGTGCTCGAGCGCTATCCGGCCGAGCTGCCGCAAGCCGAGCTGCTGGCGCGCATCGCCGCGCTCAATGGCGACCCGTCCATCCACGGCATCCTGGTGCAGATGCCGCTGCCCAGGCACATCGATCCGCACAAGGTGATCGAGGCGATTGCCACCTCGAAGGATGTCGACGGCTATTCGGTGCTGTCGGCCGGCGAACTGATGGCCGGCCTGCCGGGTTTCCGGCCCTGCACTCCTTATGGCTGCATGAAGCTGATCGAAAGCACCGGCATCGACCTGAAAGGCAAGCATGCGGTGGTGATCGGGCGCAGCAACACGGTCGGCAAGCCGATGGCCCTGCTGCTGCTGCAGGCCAATGCCACCGTGACCGTGTGCCACAGTGCCACGGCCGACATCGGCCATCACACGCGCCAGGCCGATGTGGTGGTGGTGGCCGTCGGTCGCCGCAACACCCTGACCGCCGAGATGGTCAAGCCCGGCGCGGTGGTGATCGATGTCGGCATGAACCGCAACGAGCAGAACAAGCTCGCCGGCGACGTCGACTTCGCAGGCGTGCGCGAGGTCGCGGGCCACATCACGCCGGTGCCCGGCGGCGTCGGCCCGATGACCGTCACCATGCTGATGGTCAACACCGTCGAATCCGCGGAGCGCCAGGCCGCCCAGGCCTGAATCCGGCCTTGAATCCGCTCCCCACGACCGCCAGATGGACTTCATGACCAATCCGCTCCTCGACTTCGACGATCTGCCGCCGTTCGACCAGATCCGACCCGAGCATGTGGCGCCCGCCATCGATGTGTTGCTGGCCGGCGCGGAAGACGCGCTGCAGGAAGCCACGGCGCCCGCCTTTCCGGCCGACTGGCTGGCCATCTCGAAGGTGCTGGACGTGGCCTCCGAACGACTCAGCCGGGCCTGGGGTGCCGTCGGCCATCTCAACGCGGTGGCCGACACGCCCGCGCTGCGCGCCGCCTACAACGAGGCGATGCCGCGCGTGACCGCCTTCTGGACCCGCCTGGGCTCCGACGAGCGGCTCTACGCCAAGTACAAGGCGATCGATCCGGCCACGCTGAATGCCGAACAGCACCAGGCACTTCGCTACGCCATCCGCAACTTCGTGCTGGGCGGCGCGGAACTCCAGGGCACGGCCAAGACGCGCTTCGCCGAAATCCAGGAACGCCAGGCCGAGCTCAGCCAGAAGTTCAGCGAGAACGCGCTCGACGCCACCGACGCCTTTGCCTACCACGCGCAGCTGGGCGAGCTCGATGGCGTGCCCGAAGACGTGCTGGGCGCGGCGCGCGCCGCGGCCGAAGCCGAGGGCAAGGACGGCTACAAGCTCACGCTCAAGATGCCCTGCTACCTGCCGGTGATGCAGTTCGCCAAGAGCAGCGCGCTGCGCGAGACGCTCTACCGCGCCTACGCCACCCGCGCCAGCGAATTCGGCGACCCGGCCTTCGACAACACCGCGCTGATCCGCGAGATCCTGGGGCTGCGCCAGGAAGAAGCCCGGCTGCTCGGCTACCCCAACTTCGGCGAGCTGTCCATCGTCCCCAAGATGGCTGAATCCGCAGCGCAGGTGATCCGGTTCCTGCGCGACCTCGCCACCAAGGCCAAGCCCTATGGCGAGCGCGACCTGGCCGACCTGCGCGTGTTCGCGGCCGAACAGCTCGGCCTGCTCGATCCGCAGCCCTGGGACTGGACCTACATCGGCGAGAAGCTCAAGGAAGCGCGCTACGCCTTCAGCGAGCAGGAGGTCAAGCAGTACTTCACGGCGCCCAAGGTGATGGCGGGCCTGTTCAAGATCGTCGAGACGCTGTTCGAGGTCTCGATCCGGCGCGACAGCGCGCCGGTCTGGCATTCGAGCGTCGAGTTCTACCGCATCGAGCGCGCCGGCCAGAAGGTCGGCCAGTTCTACCTCGACCCATCGGCCCGGGCCGCCAAACGCGGCGGCGCCTGGATGGACGACGTGCGCGCGCGCTGGCTGCGTCCCGACAGCGGCCGGCTCCAGACCCCGGTCGCGCAGCTGGTCTGCAACTTCGCCGACGGCGTCGACGGCAAGCCCGCGCTGCTCACGCACGACGACGTGACCACGCTGTTCCACGAATTCGGCCATGGCCTGCACCACATGCTCACGCGCATCGACGAGCGCGACGTCTCCGGCATCAGCGGCGTCGAGTGGGATGCGGTCGAGCTGCCCAGCCAGTTCATGGAGAACTTCTGCTGGGAATGGGAGGTGCTCGCCCACATGACCTCGCATGTCGACACCGGCACGCCGCTGCCGCGCGCGCTGTTCGACAAGATGACCGCCGCGAAGAACTTCCAGAGCGGCTTGCAGACCCTGCGCCAGATCGAGTTCTCGCTCTTCGACATGCTGCTGCACACCGAGTACGACGCGGCCACCGCGCAGCCGGGCGAGGTGATGGTGCTGCTCGGCAGGGTGCGCGACGAGGTCGCGGTGATGCCTGCGCCGGCCTTCAGCCGGACGCCGAATACTTTCAGCCACATTTTCTCGGGCGGTTATGCGGCCGGCTACTACAGCTACAAGTGGGCCGAGGTGCTGAGCGCGGACGCCTATGCCGCCTTCGAGGAAACCGCCGGCGCCAATGGGGAACCGAGCATCGAGACCGGCCGCAGATACCGCGAAGCCATCCTCGAGGCCGGCGGCAGCCGCAGCGCGATGGATTCGTTCAAGGCCTTCCGCGGCCGCGAGCCCCAACTTGATGCGCTCTTGCGACACCAGGGAATGACCGAGGCACAACCGGCCTGAGGGCTTGGCATTTCGGCGGTGGAGACTGAGATACTTCGCCATCTGTCTTCGGGAATCATCAATGAAGCTTCCAGCCGCCCTCTCCAGTCTTGCCTTGCTCCTGTTCGCCGGGGCTGCCCTGGCGCAGCCGGTCTACCGCAGCGTCGACAAGAGCGGCAAGACCGTCTTCACCGACCAGCCATCGGTGACCAACGCGGCACCGGCCGGCGGCGGCGCGGTTTCGACGACCGGCGGCGGCGCGCCGCTGCCCTATGAACTGCGCCAGGTGGTGCAACGCTATCCGGTCACCCTCTACGCCGGCGCCGACTGCGCGCCATGCGGTGCCGCCCGATCGCTGCTCACGACGCGTGGCGTGCCTTTCGACGAGCGCACCATCAAGAGCAACGAAGACATCGCCGCCCTTCAGCGCCTGAGCGGCCAGACCGGCCTGCCGCTGCTGACCATCGGCGCCCAGCAGGTGAAGGGCTTTTCGGATTCCGAATGGTCGCAGTACCTCGACGCCGCCGGCTATCCCAAGAGCAGCCAGCTGCCGGCGGGCTACAGCAATCCGCCCGCGCAACCGCTGGTGGCCCAGCAGCAGGCTGCCGTGCCGGCGCCTGCCGCTGCCGCACCGGCGGCCAGCAGCGACCTGCCGCCCGCGCCGTCCGGCGGACCCACGCCGAGCAACCCGGCGGGCATCAAGTTCTAGGGCCCCGCGGGGGGCACGGGCTCGCCGAGCGCGGCTCAATCGAAGCGCATCGTCTTCACGCCGGCCGAGGTGCCCAGCAGGCAAACGCTGGCGCGCTGGCGGGCGAACACGCCGACCGTGATCACGCCGGGCCATTGGTTGACCTCGGTCTCGAACCCCAGCGGGTCGGTGATGCGCAAGCCGGTCACGTCGATGATGTGCTGCCCGTTGTCGGTCACCAGCGGCAGGCCGTCCTTCTCGCGGACCTGCGCCAGTCCGCCCAGCCGCGCGAACTGCCGGATCACGCGTTGCGCCGCCATTGGAATCACTTCGACCGGCAACGCGAAGGCCCCGAGCGTGTTCACCAGCTTGGAGGCATCGGCGATGCAAACGAAGCGCTTCGACTGCGCCGCGACGATCTTCTCCCGTGTCAGCGCGGCGCCGCCGCCCTTGATCATGTAGCCGCGGCCGTCGATCTCGTCGGCGCCGTCGATGTAGACCGCCAGCTCGTCCACCTCGTTGCTGTCGAAGACCGGAATGCCCAGCGCGCGCAGCCGCTCGGTCGACGCCGACGAGCTCGACACCGTGCCGCGGATCTCGTCCTTGACCGTGGCGAGGGCATCGATGAACTTGTTCACGGTGGAACCGGTACCGACACCGACGATCTCGCCTTTCACCACGTAGTCCAGTGCTGCGCGGCCGACCTGGGCCTTGAGTTCGTCCTGGGTCGGGGGGGAAGCGGGCGAGGGTGAAGTCATCGGGGAGAATCCATGGGCTTACGAAGTCGAGAATTATCCGATGCCCTTTCCCTTGCCCTCCTCGCTCTATGGGCTTGCCCGCCCTTTTCTGTTCGGCGTCGACGCCGAGCGGGCCCATGAGCTGACCCTCGACGCGCTGGCGCGCACCCAGAACACGCCATTGGCCCGCGTCTACGCGGCGCCGCGCGTGGCCGACCGGGTGACGATCGCCGGTCTCTCGTTCCCGAACCGCATCGGCCTGGCCGCCGGGCTGGACAAGAACGCCCGCTGCATCGACGCCTTCGCCGCCATGGGCTTCGGCTTCGTCGAGGTCGGCACGGTCACGCCCAAGGCGCAGCCCGGCAATCCCAGGCCGCGCATCTTCCGGCTGCCGCAGCGTGACGCCTTGATCAACCGCCTGGGCTTCAACAACGAAGGCCTGGACGCCTTCATCGCCAACGTGCAGCGCGCGCGCTTCCGGCGGGACGCCGGCGCGCCACCGATGCTGCTGGGACTGAACATCGGCAAGAACGGGGCCACCCCCATCGAGCGGGCGGTGGACGACTATCTGACTTGCTTGAACGGCGTCTATCCGCATGCCGACTACGTCACGATCAACATCTCGAGCCCGAACACGGCCAATCTGCGCTCGCTGCAAAGCGACCAGGCGCTGGACGCCCTGCTCGGCGCGGTCGCCGACAAGCGCGAGACCCTGGCCGCGCGCCAGGGCAAACGGGTGCCGCTGTTCGTGAAGATCGCGCCCGACCTCGACGAAGCGCAAGTCCAGGCGATTGCGGCCACGCTGCTGCGCCATGGCATGGACGGCGTGATCGCCACCAACACCATGCTGGCGCGCGAAGGGGTGGCCGGCCTCCCCCACGCCGAGGAGGCCGGCGGCCTGTCGGGAGCGCCGGTGCGCGAGGCGAGCAATCGCGTGATCGGGCAGCTGCGCGCGGCCCTGGGCGCGCAGTTCCCGATCGTCGGTGTGGGCGGCGTGCTGAGCGCCGCCGACGCCCGGGAAAAGATCGATGCCGGTGCCGACCTGGTGCAGATCTACACCGGCCTCATCTACCGCGGACCGGCGCTGGTGCGCAAGGCGGCCCTCGCACTGCGCGACCGCAAGGGTTGACCCCTTCCTAGCGCATGCGCCAGAGCACGGGTGCGATGGTCGCCGCCCAGCGCAGCACCCGCTTCGGTCCGAGCACCGCCAGCACCGCTGCGCCGGCCATGCCGGTGGCCACGGGATGCTCGCGCGCGATGCGCAACGCCGCCGCGCTGGCTGTCTCGCTCTTCTGCCCAGGTGCCTCTCCGGCGCCCGATGCCGCAGCCTGCAAGGTGGCCACGCGCTGACGCTGCCGCTCGATGCGGGCCAGCAGTTCCGCGCGGGTCACCGGGGGCCGCTCGCGCCGGATTTCCTCCAGCTCGGACTCGGCACCGAAGGTGGCATGGAACCAGGCCAGGTCCTGCTGGAAGGCGTCGCGTGCCGGCTCGAAGGCATCCGAGGCCCTGCGAAGCGATGCTGCCAGCATGGCGAGCGCCACGATCCAGAGCCCGACCCAGAGCGCCGCCAGCAACCACGCCACCAGGGCGCGCTGCGGCGTATCCCAGAAATGGACAACGATGGCCACCGACAGCAGCGGGACGGCAACCGTGGTGAGCCCGATGACCGCGACTATCAGCACGACGGTCGTGCGCAGCCGCTGCCTCTCTTCATCCAGCGCGAACTTCAGCAGCCGCACCCGGTCTTCGAGAGCCAGTGCACCCTCGCCGGCGAGGATGCGCAGGCGGCGCAGGCGCGCCTTGAGGCCGAAAACGGAAGCCAGGTTCATGCCCCCGCTCCCTGCGGGCCCCGGCCCGTTGCGGCAGGATCTTCCAGTGCAGCGCCGCTCAGCCCCCGCTCAGCGGCGGCCAATGAGCAAGCCCACCAGCACGCCGACCGCGAGCGCGGCGCCGGCGATCTGCCATGGCTCGTCGTGCGCGTAGGCGTTGGCTGTATTGGCTGCTTCCTTGGCCTTCTGGGCCGCCAGGCGGCTCTTCTCGGCGGCGAGCTCGCGGGCGATCGCGAGCTTGCTGTCGATGCGCTGGCGCAGGGCCTTGATGTTCGGGACCGAATCGAGGTCCTTGTTGGCAAGCACGCCGCGGACGTCGCTGGCGATGTCTTCGGCCACGGCATCGGCCGCCGCGTCGAGATTGGTGGATGCAGTCATTGGGAAGGTTCCTCCTCAGTCGCGCCGACACCGCGCCGGCGACACCGCGCCGACAAATGGCGCGCCGTTCGATGGTACATGCCCGCGCCCGTCTACGACAGCAGGTTGGCCACCATGCGGCCGATCGCCAGGCTGCTGGTCAAGCCCGGTGATTCGATACCGAACAGGTTGACCAATCCTGGTACGCCGTGCGTGCCCTGCCCCTCGATCCTGAAATCGGCGGCGGACTCGCCGGGCCCGGAAATCTTGGGGCGGATGCCCGCATAGCCCGGCATCAGCGCGCCGTCGGGCAAGGCCGGCCAGTACTTGCGCACCTCGGCGTAGAAGGCGTCACCGCGCGCCGCGTCCACCAGCAGGTCGTCGGGGCTGTTCACCCATTGCACGTCCGGCCCGAACTTGGCCTGGCCACCCAGGTCGAGCGTGAGGTGCACGCCGAGCCCGGCAGCCTCGGGCACCGGGTAGATCAGCCGGCTGAATGGCGCCCGGCCGGCCAGCGCAAAGTAGCTGCCCTTGGCGAAATACGCCGGCGGCACCATGCCGGCGCCCAGGCCCTCGAAATGCCGCGCCAGCCAGGGCGCCGAGAGCCCTGCGGCATTCACGACGCTGGCGCAGCGCAGCGCGGTCCCGTCTTGGGTCCACAAGACGATGCCCCTTGGCGTGCATTCGGCGCGCGACACGCCGGACTTCAATGCGACCACGCCACCGGCGTTCTCCAGGTCGCCCTGCAGGCTCAGCATCAGGGCGTGGCTGTCGACGATGCCGGTGCTGGGCGAATGCAGGGCGGCCAGGCACTCCAGCTGGGATTCGAGCGCCAGTGCCTCTTGCCGGGCAAGCAATGCCAGATCGTCGACGCCATTGGCCGCGGCCCTGGCGGCGATGGCCTCAAGCTGCGCCACCTGCGGCATCGACGTGGCGACAATCAGCTTGCCGCAGCGCCTGTGCGGCAGAGCGCGCTCGGCCAGATAGGCATAGAGCAGATGCCGGCCCTCGACGCACAGCCGTGCCTTCAGCGATCCCTTCGGGTAATAGATGCCGGCATGGATGACCTCGCTGTTGCGCGAACTGATGCCGGTCCCGATCGCGGCCTGCGCCTCCAGCACGATCACTTCCCGCCCCTGCAGCGCCAGCGCACGCGCCGCCGCCAGGCCCACCACACCGGCGCCGATCACGGCGCAGTCGAATTCGTCGTCCATTGTGCGAGCTTAGCGGGCTCGCGCGCGGGCCTCAGGTCTGGATGGGGCTGGGGGGATCGGTCGGATTGCCGGGCGGCGGCGTCGGCCCGTTGTCGGGCTCGACCGGCAACTCGGGCATGTCCGGGGGGTCGGCAGTGACCGGGAAAGAAAGATCAGGACCGATGATCA
>DASXKG010000260.1:0-2599 GCA_036496965.1 Variovorax sp. | reverse complement strand
TGGGCCGGTGTGCGCTGCGCTTCGGGCGATCGGCGACCGCTGGTCGGCCCGCTGCGGCCCGAGGAGCCCGACGGCATCTGGCTGCTGACCGCACTCGGCTCGCGTGGGCTCAGCTTTGCCGCGCTGTGCGCCGAACTGTTGGCCGCGCGGTGGCATGCCGAACCCTTGCCGCTGCCGAGCCGGATGGCCGAAGCCCTCGACACCCGACGCAGCTCCGCGCGGCGCGCAGCCGATCCGGTCTGACTGGCCCCCGCCCCGCCACGCGACCACAATTCCGCATGGCCATCCAATACGACATCACCCACACCACCGTCTACCGCTACAAGACGCCGGTCACCTTCGGGCTGCACCGCGTCATGTTCAGGCCGCGCGACAGCCACGATCTGCGCGTGCTCGCCACCGATCTCCAAGTGAGCCCACAGGCCCAGGTGCGAATGATCCAGGACCCGCATTCCAATTCGGTGGCACTGGTCCAGCCGATGGGCGAGGCGACGGAACTGCGCATCGTCTGTTCCTTCACGATCGAGCATGTGCCCAATCCGCTGGGCGAACTGGCGCTCGAGCCGGCGGCCGAGTTGCTGCCCTTCGCCTATTCGCTGCAGGAACGGCTCGACCTCGAGCACTACCTGCGTCCGCATCACGACGACCCCGAAGGCACGCTGATGCGCTGGGCGCATCAGTTCCTGCACACCGACACGCCCAACAGCACGCGCGATGTGCTCACGCGCATGAATGCGCACATCAACCAGAGCCTGAGCTACACCTCGCGCGACGAGGAAGGCACGCAGACACCGCTGCAGACGCTCGAACTCGGCAGCGGCAGTTGCCGCGACTACGCGCTCCTGATGATGGAGGCCGCGCGCCGCCTGGGCATCGCCACGCGCTTCGTGTCGGGCTATCTCTATGACGCGGCGCTCGATACCGGCGAAGCCGCGCCCGGCCAATCGATCACCGGATCGGGCAGCACGCATGGCTGGCTGCACGCCTACCTGCCAGGCGCCGGCTGGATCGCCTTCGATCCGACCAACAACCTGATGTCCAGCGTGCACCTGATTCGGGTGGGCGTGGCCCGCGATCCGGCGCTGGCGCCGCCCATCGCCGGCACCTGGTATGGTGAACCCGACGCCTACGAAGGGCTCGAAACCGCCGTCATGGTGCGCCGCCTGCAGGGCTGAGCCTGGGTCATGGATGCGGGCCGTGTGACGCCCGCATGAAGGTTTCGTGAAGTTGGCGGCACGCGACTTGCATTGCTTTGTCAAGCAAGCTGGCGGGTTTCCACTATAGGATCGATCGGCAGATACTTGGCGCGCACATCCCGTGCTCTGCTGCGCCTGAGGAGAACCGCCTTGAAGATGATTCCCATCGACCTTGCCTTGCAAGGGGGCGGCTCGCACGGCGCCTTCACCTGGGGCGTGCTCGATCGCATGCTCGAAGAGCCGTCGGTGCGCCTGGACGGCATCTCGGGCACCTCGGCCGGGGCGATGAACGCGGCGGCGCTGGTGTCCGGACATGCGGCCGGCGGCAACGAAGGTGCCCGCGAATCGCTCGACAGATTCTGGCGCGGCGTCTCCGATGCCGCCAGGTACAGCCCCCTCAAGCGCGGATTGATCGACATGATCACCGGCACCTGGAGCCTGGACAACTCGCCGGTCTACATGGCGGCCGAACTGGCCACGCGCCTGTGGTCGCCCTATGACCTGAATCCGCGCGGCATGAATCCGCTGTCCGGCATCCTGGCCGATCTGATCGATTTCGATCGACTCGCGGCCTCGCCGATCAAGCTGTTCGTCACCGCGACCAACGTGCGCACCGGCCGCGGGCGCGTGTTTCGCAATGCCGAGATGACGCCCGAAGTGCTGATGGCATCGGCCTGCCTGCCGACCATGTTCCACGCCGTCGAGATCGAGGGCGACCCCTACTGGGATGGCGGCTACGCCGGCAATCCGACAATGACACCATTGATCCGCGAATGCCAGTCCAGCGACACGATCCTGGTCCAGATCAATCCGATCGAGCGGCCCGGCACGCCGCGCAGCGCCAGCGAGATCAACAACCGCCTGAACGAACTGTCGTTCAATTCGCCGCTCTTGAAGGAACTGCGCATGATCGCGCTGCTGCGCAAGGTCGCCGATCCGGGCCATGGCGAGGGCGCGGCCTGGGCCCGGATGCGCATCCACCGGATCGCCACCGACGCCATGCTCGAACTCGGCGCTTCGTCGAAGATGATTTCCGAGTGGCCCTTCCTGTGCAAGCTGCGCGACGAGGGACGGCGCTCGGCGCAGGCATTCATCGACGCGCACGGGAACGACGTCGGCAAACGCTCGACGCTCGACCTGGACACGTTGCTCGAAGGGGTCTGAAGCCATGGGACTCGCCGGCATCTTCCTCGGCCTGGGCCTGCTCATCTGGCTGTCCTTTCGCGGCTGGACCGTGCTGGTGCTGGCGCCGCTGGCGGCTCTGGTGGCCGCGCTGTTTGCCGGCGAACCGCTGCTGGCGCACTGGACCCAGACCTTCATGGGCGCCGCCGCCGGCTTCCTGGCGAGCTTCTTCCCGCTCTTCCTGCTCGGCGCCATCTTCGGCAAGCTGATGGACGACAGCG